>DEUO01000077.1:0-6278 GCA_002362595.1 Caryophanales bacterium UBA3260 | reverse complement strand
TCATAATGTCCACAAGTATTTGCAATTTTATCAAAAGAATATAATAAAGATGCTATTAAAATGTTATATTCTTTAAAATTTATATTATCATTTTTATACTCTTTTTCAATTTTTTCACGAATATAGCCAATTTTTTTAGAATCATTATACCCAAAGAATTTATTGCCAAAATTATCTGATACATAATTTTCTTTCAATTTAACTGCGGATAGTGAGCAAAATTTGTTTTTATAATTAATTAATTTATTTTCATCAAAAGCCTCATTTAAGAAAAAAGCATTATATATTGCATTATTCGAATACAAAAAATCGTTTAAAATAAATCTATCATAATTATCAAATAAATATTCTGAAACACAACCAGTTCCTGCAAAAACATCAAAAAACGAATGACAATTTGGACAATTTTCATTAATGAGTTGGCTTATCCAATTCATTAGTTTATATTTATTTCCAGTATATCTTCTGTTTTGAATATTAAACATTTTTACTACTCCTTTCTTTGAATTCTTCAGTCGCGACTGAAGAATTTATACAATGACACTTATGACACTTGTTTTTAGGTAGGAACTCCCATTTTTTCCTGTCATTGCTGTCACTCATTAATCAACAATATCACTAACTTTAATGTTGTAATATTCTGCTAGTTCTTTTACTACATCATTATTTAATTTTCTTTTACCATTTTCATATTTATTATAAGTAGATTTATCAACTTTCAAATATTTTGCTATATCATCTTGGGTTTTGTTATTTTCAAGTCTTAAATTTTTAATTCTTAATCGAGCTTTATTTTGTATTTTTTCTTCTTCTTTATCAAAATAATCTTTCATAGAGTTAGGATTATTTAGATCTAATGCTATATATTTTTGTTTATCATTTGCTACTGCATTTGAATATGTAAATAATTGTTTTTGTTCTTTTAAAGTTAATTCAGGCATATCTTCAAAGAAATAATTAGTAGATACTTTATAAAATTTTGCTAAATCTCTTAATATTTGTAATGGTATTGTTCTATTACCTATTTCATAGTCTTTATAAGTATTTCTATTCACTCCTATAACACTACAGATTTCTCTTTGTGATAGATTAAATTGTCCTCTTAATTCAGCCATCTGTTTTCCTATAACCACATTTATAGTATCTTTTTCATTTTTTCTCATAGTTTGCCTCCTTTTTGTTTATAATTATATCACAAATTGGTGCATTTTGTCTATTTATTATTGGAATTTGTTAAAATTTGATTTTTTTCAAATTTTATGTTGACATTTTACACCAAAGGTATTATATTGTAATTGTTAGGTGCATATTGGCACTTTTAAATTATAAATCAAGTTGACAATTAGCACCACATAGTTCTTTGAAAATTGAATAGAGTTGGACATCACCGATATTCTGCCGACTCGTTAAATAAATGCAAGGCAAGTATCCTATTGGCACGGAGTTGTAGATTATCTAAAATCTTCGTTACATATATGGTTAATAACTATATATACATCCTTAAAGGGAGTTGTTGGTAATACTGAAACCATCAAGAAAGAGAGGTAATAAATGAATGCAAAAGAAACTTTAAATTTAATATCAAAACAATGGTGTAATCTAAGTGATTTACAAAAACTGACTGGATTAGGTAAAAATAGTACAATAAAACTTAAAAATGAAATTAAATTAGATTTAGAAAGTAAAGGGTATTTACTTCCTAATAAACTACTTCCTATGAATGAAGTTGTAAATTATCTAAAAATAAATATAAATTATTTGCAAAAAGTGTCTAAAGAAATTGCAAATTAGAAAGGAGTCAGCATGAAAACAATAAGTGAAATGAGAAAAGATTCAACAAAAAAAGACTTCATAGTTGATAATCTTATGAAATCTAATGGATTATATCGTTTAGTTGCAAGGCCAAAAGTTGGCAAGTCGTTGTTGGCACTAGAACTTGCTAACTCTATTGCAACAGGAACAACATTTTTAGGATTTAAAACTAATTCATCTCCTGTCTTATATATTAGCACAGAAATGGATTCTGGGCAATTACTAGATAGAATAGATAAAATGAATTTAAATTTTAGTGATGATAATTTTTTACTCATAGAACAAAACCCTAATGAAAGAAAATTAAATCTTACGGATTTACAATTACAATTTCAAGATTTTGCAAATGAATATAATGGTAGATTTATAATAGTTGATATGTTTAGTGGAATTGATTTAAATGGTGGGTATGACTTAAATAACTATCAAGATATAGGACAAGTTGTTATTCCAAAATTTAGAGAAATATATAAAAAATATAACTTTACTATTCTTCTAGTTCATCACCTAAATAAGAATAATACTTCTTTAGGTAGCACTGCTATTGATGGATCAGTTGATGGAAAAATAACTTTAAAACAAGACCCAAACATTAAAAACAAAATATTTTTAAACTTTGAAAGTAGAGATTATGAGGGATTAGATTTAGTTTTAAAAAGAGATGATAATTTAAGATTTCAACTATCAGAAGTTGAGAGTGAAGATTTAAATTACAATATACTAACATTTCTAAATTATGCTATTAAACAAAAAGATTTTACCTTTAATGCATCAGATATAACGAGTAAATTAAATTTGCAAATTACTCCATCAGCATTTGGAAAATTATTAAATAACAATATAGATAATTTAGAAAAAGAAGGACTTCATATTGAGCAAAGAAGAACATCTACCGAAAGAATTTATACTGCAAGATATGAAGAACCAACTTATGAAAATGAGTAATTTTCATAAGTAAAATAATTAAAAAATTAACGTGGCACGTTTTGCGAGTTTACTCGTGAAAGTGGCGATAGTGAATATTTTTACAATTATGAAAGGTACTACTCTTTCATAATTCATTAAATAATAAGTACCAGTAGGTTCTTATTATTTAATCTTGTTTATAAGCATTTGCCTTTGTGATAACTTAGGCATTTGCTGGTTAAACAAGCAAGGGGTTTTTAGGGAACTCCCTAAACTCACGATAATGGGCTATGCCCTAGTGAGATAGGTCAATAAATAGACCTTCCCCTCAAAGAAGTACAAGCAAAGGAGGAATTAAATGTATGATGGCAAACAAGTTGTACGAGTAGAAACACAATATAAGAAAGATGATTTGTATAATATAGGTGTTGAAATGAAAGACCGAAAAGGTACAGGTAATTATGATATAGAACGTAAAGTTTATAATATAGAATATGTTTCACTTACTCAAAATAATTTATATCAAGAAGTGAAATACAATTTAAAAAAAAGGAAAATAGAGTATTTAGATAAACGTAAAACTAATTTATTAAATGGTGTAACATTTACAAGTGGTCCTGAATTTTTTCAAGCACTAGGAATGGAATTTGTAGATAGTGGTAGAACTTATCACACAGGAGATAAAAAAGGTCAAGCAGTTATGATACCAAAAATAAAATCAAAGGAAGATATACCAAATGCTGTATCTTTCTTTTTTGACTCCTGTATGGAATTTTTAAAAAATTATGTTGGCAAAGAAAATATACTTCTCGCTCAAATTCATTATGATGAAGATACACCACATCTACAAGCATATTTTCTACCTGTTGTTGATAAGGTTAAAAGAAAATGTTATGTCAAAGATAAAGATGGAAATGTTGTTAAAGAGAAAGTTAAAAAGAAAGATGGAACTACCACTATTGTTCCTAAATTACTTCGTGATGATAAAGGTAAAATTGTCTATGAGGAAGTCAAAGGCAAATTTCTAAACTGCGATCAGTTTTGGAAACAAAAAGGTGGTAAATTATCTTTTCATCAAATGCAAAATGACTTTAATAAATTTATAACTGAAAAAGGTTTTAATCTCTATCGAGGAGACATTGGAGCAAACAAACAAAATCAATCTAAATTAGAGTATGATATTGCCGAGAAAAAGGCTGAATTAGAAGAATTAAACCAAGAAAAGGAAAATACCCTACAAATAATTGAAAACTCTAAAAATGGGCTTAAAAACCTAGAAAAAGAGGTTGATAATGATTTACTAAATCCTGTAAAAAGAAAACTAGGTGGTTACAAAGAAGATGATGTATCTAAAATCATAGAATATACTAAAGGTTTAGAAAATAAAGTGACTATTCTATCTACTGATAATAATAACAAAGATTTAATGATTGATAAACTAACAAAGGAAAATAATACTTTTAAAAATAATAGCGAACTAATCAAAAAAAATAAAATCATTAAAGAGCAAAAATCTACTATCAATGAACAAAAGCAAGAAATTGGTAGATTAAGCGAATTAGTAGATATTTTGAATAATACTGTTGATAGTATGAAAATCAAGTTTGAAAAAGAAGTTGAAAAGTGGAAAAATCTATTTAAAAAAATGTGTAAGGCAATCGACAAAGTTTTAGGTAGAGATAAACCTAAAGAACGTTTAGAAGATTATGAAGATATTGCTGATGCAATTAACCATGGTTACTATAACAAAAATAATGATAAAGACAAAGATGATTATGAAATTGGAATGTAGAAAGGAGCATTTATATGATGGAAATTATTATTGATAAAAACACTACTATTGAAAAAGAAAAATTAATAATCGAGTCACTAGAATTATCACTCAAAGAAGATAAAGCTAGAGATGATAAAAAAAGTATAAAATACCATACAATGGCTTTAGAAGAACACAAAAAAGTTCTTTTTAATTTAGAAAATACTAACAAAAATGAAATAGAAATGGAAAGGTTGTGATATTATGTCAGTTAGTAGATTAGATCCAAAAAAATGGACTAAAGATGGTCGTAAATGGAATTTCCATGTGCGATATAAAGATTTAGATGGTAAAACAAAGCAATATCAATCAAAGTTATTTAAAACCAAGCCAGAGGCTCAAGAGGCTGAAAGAATTTTCCTTTTAGAATTAGATAAATATAGACCTGATAACAATATGACTTTTAAAGAGTTGTATCTTGCCTTTTATGAATATCAAAAAGATAAAGTTAAAGAGACTACTTTAAATACCTATAAAGATAGAATGCGATATATGTCTCTTTTAGATAATATCAAAGTAAAAGATTTTAGTTTACAAAATTATGAAATGTGGCGAAAGAAAATTTTAGAATATCCTTTATCAAACAGAACTAGAAACTATATTTATAAGTTTTTAAAAACGATTATGAATTTTGGTACAAAATGGTATGGTTTAAATTTTAATCAAATATACCCTAAAATGACAAACTTTACTGATCCAAATGAAATCAAAAAAGAAATGGAATTTTGGACTTATGATGAATTTAGTAAATTTATTGATAAAGAAGATGACTTAACTTTCAAATGTTTATTTAAAACGTTATACTTTTGTGGACTTCGTAAAGGAGAAGCACGAGCATTGAATTGGAATGACATCAATTTTACAAATAACACAATTAGAATAAATAAAGGGCTTAATGATAATGTAAATAGAAAAAAATACACGATTACAAGCCCTAAAACTTTAACAAGTAATAGAACACTACCCATACCAAAAGAATTAGTAAACGATTTAAAAGAATTAAAAGAAAATGCTATGAGTTATACTAATTTTCAAGAGGAGTGGTTTATATTTGGTAATTCTACCCCACTTGGAGATGATGTCATTAGAAGAAGAAAAAATAATAAATGTAAAGAGGCAGGTGTTAAAGTTATTAGAATCCACGATTTTAGACATTCCTGTGCTTCATTACTTATCAATAATGGTGCAGACATAACACTTGTTGCTAAATATTTAGGACACTCTAAAATTGATGAAACATTAAATACTTACTCTCATATGTTTAAAAATAAACTAGACAATATCATTGGTCTTATTGACAAATTAAATGATACGAGAGAAAAAAATATTGAGTGCGATAAATCAAATGATTATAAAGATAATAAAGATGACTTTGAAATGAGTTTATAATAGAAATAAGGAATTTGGATATATGCCAAGTTCCTTATTTTTTTATGTTTAAAATTTGAAAAATGCCTAAAATTGTTACATAACTGTTACATAAAGGCATATTTCAAAAATATGAAATGCTACAAACCCTTATAAATAAAGGGCAAAAAAAGTGGAGCACATTGTATCGTGCTCCTTCAGGGGGTTTTGGTTGATTCACTCTTAATAAATAATAAGAGCAATCTAGCATGACATCTATCATGCTAATTAAATGATATATGATTTTAATATTTTTGTCAATCAAGTTTTTAATAATTAATAAAAAATATTTAATAATATATAGATTTATAATAATATTTCTTATTATAAGAAAAAAATA
>DEUO01000116.1:2935-5476 GCA_002362595.1 Caryophanales bacterium UBA3260 | reverse complement strand
ATATAAGGATGTTTTAACTTATAATAAATGTAATATTGAATTATTTAAAGTATTACAAAAAAGTATAGTTGAAGTATTAAGTAAAAAGTATCATATTGATAAAAAGAAAGTATTTGAAGAATTATTAAAAGAAGCTAAAATCTTTTAATAATTTTTTTATAAAAAAATAAGCAATATTAATTACTTATGGCCTTAGAAAAGGGAATTCTGGAAAGTTTCTTAATATGCCAAAAAGAATAACTATTATTAGTAATAATATGTAGAAGTAATTTGGGATTTTTTTAAGAATATTATTCTTTTTGTCTGTAATGTAGTAAAAGGTGTTTATAAAATAATAGATAATTATAAATGGTAATAGAATAAATACTAGTTGGTTATACATGAATGCTTCGTAGAAGTTACCTTTTAAGATAGAAAATAAGCATCTTGTTATTCCACAACCAGGACAATATAGATTAGTTAGTTTATGAAATATACAAGGAATACCAATATTATATTTTTCATAAATATAGTAATATGTAAAGATAAAAAAAAGAGCTATTGCTATATTTACTACAATATTAAATAGTCTTTTTTTCATTATTAATTACCGTTTGAAAATTTATTTAAGTCAGCTTGGATTAATATTGATGAAACTAAACTAAATCCAATTAAGCTTAAAATTAAATATAAAATACTGTTGTCTTTAATATCTAAACCATAGTTTTTACCAGCTTGATATAATCTTTGTCCTTGTTTATAGTCCCAATAAAATAGATAAATACCACATGTTAAAATAACTAATAAGACAGTCATTCCACCACTTGTGTCATTAGGAGTATTAGCTACTTTATTAGCATCATCAGTCATAGTTGCTATCCAATAAAAACTATAAATTCCACATGTTAGAATTGATAGAATAATACACATAACAATATTACGATTAGGTAGTAAGTTTAGATTATTCATATTATTCTGATAATTATTCATTCCTTGATTATTCATATTATTTTGATAGTTTGCTTGATTGGCTTGTTGATCATAATCTGTTACTACTAAAGCAGTACCACAGCTTTTACAAAAAGTAGCATTATCTTCATTTTCTGTACCACAATTTTGACAAAATTTACTCATTTATTTCACACCTTCCATGTATTGATTATATAATAATTATTTATAAAAGTGAATAAATATTTAATTAATATCTTGAATTTACACGTTGTTGCAGATATTATATAAATAACTATGGGGAGTTTGGTATTTCGTGTTAAAAGATTATGATAAAGTTAAAAAATTATTACAATTTTATGAAGAGATGGTACGTACTTCTCAGAACAGATTAGATAGTTTATCTAACTTTTTTGAACAAGCTTTTATGTTAATGATTATGAGCCATGAATATGAAAAAGAAGCTATTAGGAGTGAAGCTTTTATATTATTATTTATGTTAAATTTATCTTCTAATAATGTATATAGTTTAGAATATCCCCTTAGTATAGTAGACGATAGAAGAGAATATATAAATAGAATTTTAAATGATAGTGAACTTATGAAACAAATATTAATATATATTCATTTATTTAATGATGAAAAGAATTGGGATTTATTAAAAGAAGATAAAGATGGAATAGTAAAAATGTATAGAGAGATTGAGAAGTTAAGAAGTATTTTTAGAAAGGGTTGGATTAAAAGGAACATACCTATAAATTGGTATGAAAGTGATTCTGTACATAGTAGTCAAATGTTTGGTTTAGCGGTTGCTTATTGGATGTTATTTGAACCGCATGATTTAGATTTTAAGGAAGTTATAGAAATGATATTAATACATGAAGTAGGAGAAATAATAGTAGGAGATATTACAGAATTAGATAAGAATCATAGTATGAAACATGAGTATGAAAAGAATGCCGTTATAAAGATATTTTCTAATTTAAAAAATGGGGAATACTTTATTAATTTGTGGCTTTCTTTTGAGAAAAGAAAAAGTAATGAAGCTAGATTTGTATATGAATTAGATAAATTAGATCCAATTATTAAAGCTAAATATTATGATAATGTTTTAGGCAGAAATGACTTATTAGATGATTTTTATCAATATGAAGAAAATAGAGGTACTTTTAATGAAGGTAGATTAGAAGATACTTTTAAATATTTAAAAAAGGGATGATATGGATGATTAACCAGTATTTATTTGATGGATATGAAGAATACATTAATAATAGAACATATGAAGTATTAACAGAATTTGCTAATAAGACGTTTCCTCAAAATGGAACTGATAAATTATTTATTGGATGCTCAATTATACTTTATAGGTCAGTTATTAATAAAAATTATGCTAATACACATGCTTTACTTACTATATTAAAAGCAGGAAGAGATAATGGAGATGGTATAAATTTATTAAAATATTATTTTGAAAATATTAATGATAGTAAAGATGTTTCTAGATATTTGAAGAAAGAATTATATAGTAATGATTATTTAGAACATTTAGATATGTTAATTGATTATTTTAGTGGGTGGAGTTATAATTTTCATGATGTAGTATATGAGAAATAT
>DEUO01000116.1:2434-2655 GCA_002362595.1 Caryophanales bacterium UBA3260 | reverse complement strand
GTATATGAGAAATATATGGCTAAGAATAGGAGTTAATATATTGAAAAAGCTTGATAAGATAGTTAATAAAATATATGAATATAATTTGTATTCTATTATTTTTAAAGTATTAGGAATAGGATTTATTATAATAGGTATTATTACTTTAATATTACCATTAAAATATGATAATAGATTTGTTTCAGGATTAACTATATTTTTTGGTATTATGTTCTTAGCCA
>DEUO01000116.1:0-2171 GCA_002362595.1 Caryophanales bacterium UBA3260 | reverse complement strand
ATGTTCTTAGGAACAGGAGAGATTATTTATTTGTTACAAAGAATAGTAAATATTAATGATAATAAAAAAAGAAAATAGTAATTGTTTTAAGTTAGCTATATTATATAGCTTTTTTTATGTTATAATTAGTGTAATATATGAGAGTCTTATATGATAAAAAGGGAGAGATATATAGTATGAAGTTAAAGAATCTTATTTTTATATTTGTTGTTATATTAGTATTGGCGGTTAATCCAATTCCTAATGATGCGCTTCCATTTTCGGTTGCTATTTTTATGGAAGCATTTGTATCAATTCATATGAGTATTTTTGTGTTATGGCCATTATCTAATATGTTAGGGGATGAAGATCCTAAAAAATGGTTTAAATGGGCTTTTATAATAAGAATAGTATTATTATTAATATTTGATATTATGAATACAGGAACAGCACTACTTGATTTCTTTGCAGTTTTTATAGGAGGTTTTATTGTTGTACCTATATGTTCTGCTATAACTAAAAAGAGTCCATATGAAGGTAAAACGGACATTATAAATAAAGTAACTAAATCATCAACAACATCTGCAGCATTGGCTATTAAAAATTCAATAATATTAAAATGTACAAAATGTAACTCAGAAGTAAAAGTAGAAGATAAATATTGTCAAAATTGTGGAGCTCTGCTTGAAGGAAATAACTTAAGAGTAGAAGAAGATTTAAATAATAAAGTTCTTTTACCAACAGCTTTTGATGATATGTATTTTGGCGGTGATGATTATTGCTTAGTAGAATTCTTAAAACGTGAATTAAAATCTTGTGGGATTGACTTAAATGAAACATTAATGCCTAGTGAAGCTTTAAAGAGAAAAAAGGTAATGAATACAATATTTATGATTTTAGTATTTGTTTATATTTCTTTAATATTTTTTCATTTTCCAATTTTAACTTATCTTATAGGATTAATAATACTTATTATTTTTTATAAAATTGCTAATAATTATACATTAATAAAATTTTTAAGTAAAAAAGTTAAAGAAAGACCAAGTGAAAAAATATCAAATATAGTTATGGATGCTAAGATGACAATGGTAAAAGATGATACTAAAAACTTTATTACTATTGGTTCTGTTATAGTTATTCTTCTTGCGATAGTTACATTTTGGAATCCACATATCTTATATGAGAAGATTAATGATTCTTATGGAGTAAGATTTTATACCTTTGGTTTAACTAATTTTAGAACAGCAGAGATTCCAGACGAGTATAATGGCAAAAAAGTTATTTCATTAAGAGGAAATACATTTTCTAACATGCCTCTTTTAAAGAGCGTTAAATTATCTGATAATATTATAGAGATAAGAGGACAAGCATTTAAAAATGATTTCTTACTTAGTGAAGTTAATATTCCTTCTAACTTAGAATATCTTGGGGGTGGAGCATTTTATAATTGTAAAATGATTAAAAATATAGCATTACCTGATACTTTAAAATATATGGGTGGAGAAGTGTTTTACGAAGCTTCTTCATTAGAAAGTATAAAGCTATCGGATAATTTAACAGAAATAAGAGGTAATAGCTTTGAGGAATGTGTTAGTTTAAAAGAAATAACTATACCAGATAAAGTAACTAGAATAGGTGGTCATGCATTTTATAATAATTCATCTTTAGAAAGAGTTAATATATCAGAAGATAGTGAATTAGTAGAAATTGGATCGTCAGCATTTAGATTATGTTCTAAATTAAAAACTATAACAATACCTAAAGAAACAATAGTTAATGAAAGAGCATTTAAAGAAAGTCCTACTAGTGTATTTAAATATGGCCAAATAAGGTATGGTTTTTTAGTAGATAAATCTAAATATAATGAAAATAGTAGCTACATAACTTTAAAAAAAGATATTAGTTATAAAATAGGAGAATATTATACAAAGAGTATAGCTTATAAGAATAATGCTACTTTATTATTAACTAATGTTGATATAATAAGTGGTGTTAAGTATTATAGAATTAAATATACTGATTCTAATGGAAGTATAAATTTTGATATTACTAAAGATAGACCTTCATATAAGATAAATGATAATGTTGAAATAGAAGTATCTTATGAGTCAGCATTTAATGATTATTATTATAATACGTTAACTATAAATGTTTATTATAATTAATAGGGGGAGATTTTTATGGAAGAACAT
>DEUO01000095.1 GCA_002362595.1 Caryophanales bacterium UBA3260 | reverse complement strand
AACTAAATTGGTTACATCATCTTTAAGTGTTATTTTTTTAACAAGTGAGAGCACATAAGAGTTATCGAGCTGTGCTGGGGAGACCTACACGTAATATACGGAGTCACGAATATTTTGTTCGTGATTTTTTTATTACTCACGAACTATAGAAAAGGAGGTGGTATTTATGAAATCAATCTGGTATGATGTCACAGAAATAATAAAATATTTAAAATTTAATGTACATAAAATAATAGGAGAAGTCTATTTTGGTTTTATAGATATTACCTCTATATTATTTTTGTACTCTTAAGTGAGTATGTATAAGATATTTATCAAGCTACATAGGGAACTATAATTCCTACACGAGAAATCGGAGTCACATTTTTATATGTGACTCTTTTTGTTTATATATAAGAAGGGAGAAGATAATATGAATAATTATACAAGAGAAGAACTTAATTACTATCGTTTACAACTTAATAGATATTTAAAAAAATATTATGAATCGTATTTAGAATATTTAAAAAGTTATTATGAGAGTAATTTTAATTTAACTTTAAGAAGAAGATAAAAGATATTAAAAAGAAAGGGGGTTTTTATAATGTGGAAGGATGCACTCTATAAATTTATAAAGAAATATAAGCAGAATAAGAATGTAGAAGCTATATTATTAGTTGGTAGTTATGCTGTTTTAAATAATGATAAATATAGTGATATAGATGTTTATATTGTATTAAATGATAAAGTAAAATATCGTGAACGAGGAAATATACTTGTAGATGGATATCTAATAGAATATTTTATGAATCCTATATGGAAAGTTTGCGAATATCTTAATTATGATAAACGAGGCCATGGTGGTGCTATGGCGAATATGTTTATAAACGGAAAAGTTTTATTTGATAGGAATGACATTGTACCAGAATTAAGAAGGAAAGCTTTTAAAGCGATAAAAAAGAGAAATAAAAAAGATCTTATAAAGTATTATGCAGCATGGTGTGCTTTTGATGAATATCAAGCTTTTAAATATCATAATAAATTACAGTATTATTTATGCTTGAAGTATTTAGTGGAAGCTTATTTGTATAATAATAATTATTTTATACCACCTGAATTAAAATTAGAAAGATTTTTTAGGGATAAAGATTATAGAAATAAATATAAATTTTATAATTTTCCTAATAATGAGTTTAATTTATTAGTTATTAATTGCTTTGATAATGAAAATAATGATAATTTAGTTAAATTGTATGAATATGTTATGAATGATGGAAAGTTTGATATAAATAATTTTAAGTTAAGAAGTAAGATAGAAATGGGGTGATAGTTATGATTAGAAAAGCGAAATTAAATGATTTTAAAGGTGTTTTAAATGCTTTTAGAGAGGCACAAGATTTACATGCAATGAATGAACCTAATATATTTAAATTTGTTGATCCGATAGATTTTAAAACTTTTAAAGAGATGTTTAATAATAAAGATATTATTATATTAGTTTCAGAGAATGAATTGATAATTGAGGGATTTTTGATTGCTACTATAAAAGAAATTGGTTCTAATTTAACATTAGATAGGAAATTAATGATAATAGAGAATTTAGCGGTACTTAAAAGTAGACAGAGACAACATATTGGGAAGTTTTTAATTAATGAAATAAAAAGAATAGCTGATAGAGAGAAATGTGATGGATTAATATTGAACGTATGGTGCTTTAATGATAATGCTAGATCTTTTTACAAACATTTAGGTTTTAAAGAAAAGAGTATAAAAATGGAATTAGAAATATAAATAGAAAGGAGGAGATGCTATGGAACGATTAAAATTAGTAAGACCATCTATGGAATATATGCAAGATGGAATAGATTATATTAATGAACATTATCTTTATAATTCACCTATTAATGGGGTTGGTGGATTAAATAGGTATTTAAATGATTATCAGGGATGGCTTGATAAGTTAGATAATGATATGGTAGATCCTGGAAGAGATAGAGTACGTGCTTTAACTTATTATTTGGTTAGAGAAAGTGATAATAGAATAGTTGGTATGATTAATATTAGGTTAGAGCTTAACCAGAGACTATTAAATTGCGGTGGCAATATTGGTTATGGTATTAGACCAAGTGAAAGAAGAAAAGGTTATAATAAAATTAATTTATATTTAGCACTTTGTGTTTGCTATGAATATGGTCTTAAAGAAGTATTACTGGATTGTGATATATCTAATGTGGGTTCAAGGAAAACTATGGAAGCGCTAGGCGGTATTCTTTTAAAAGAGTATTATGATGAAGAAGAAGGAATGTGTTTAAAATATAAAATAGATGTTCCTAAATCATTAAAAAAATATTATAATTTATATAATCAGAATAGAGAGTAGAAGAAAGAGAGGTAGTTTATATGTTTGCAATAGAAGTAAATAATTTGTCTAAAACTTTTAGAATTAAGCAAAAGGACAAAGGTATAAAAGGTAGTATAAAATCTATTTTTAAGCCAAAATATAATGAAAAGAAAGCAGTTAATAATGTTAGTTATATTTACGATATTTATTCTTATACTTGCATTTATAGTATTTAACTTAGGTTTAAAGAATTATTC
>DEUO01000040.1:2482-3199 GCA_002362595.1 Caryophanales bacterium UBA3260 | reverse complement strand
TACTTTTTAACAAAAAATTAAAAACATTTTACTTTTTGTTAAAATTTTCCCTAAGTTACGTCTATCTTGTCATATAAAAAATCTATACATTTTATTGTATAGATTTAATATTTCTCAATTACCATGTCTTACCTTCATAATTAATAGTTCTATTTTCACTAAAATCAGTTTCTTCTTTTCGACTTTCTGCAGCTTGCTTTTGACCTTCTTTTATTTTCTCTTCTATATTCTTTTCATTATTAGAATTATCCTCTTCTTCTTGTTGATCATCACTATCGTCTTTATCTTCCTTCTCTTCTTTATTAAGTTCCTTTTCTTTTTTCTTAAGCTCTTCTTCTAAACTTTCTGCTTCTGCACTTTTGCCCTGTCTATCTTCCTCATGAGCACAATCATCCTCATATAACACTTCTTTAGCTTCCTTCAACTTCTCTAATGCATTATCTTTATCTTTAACATTAATAGTAGCAGCCATAGATAACGCTAAATTAACTCTTACATCACAAACTCTCTTCTTAGAAGGCTTTTTATCTAACGCTTTCTGATACTTTAAAATAGCATCTTCATAATTGCCTTGCTGATATAATAAATTACCATGATTATAATAAACTATATATGGTTCATTAAAATTTAAAAAATATAAAGAATAAATAAGTGTTTCGCTATAATCTTTCTTATCATAATTATCTATTATCTTTTCATTTATTGAATAAGAATAAA
>DEUO01000040.1:0-2204 GCA_002362595.1 Caryophanales bacterium UBA3260 | reverse complement strand
TATAAATATAATTCTTATTATCTTTTTCATAATGAATATACCTCCTTATATCTTTTATAATTAAATACAAGTAATATAAGTAAAGGTATTATAAATATATAATATGTATCTTCATATGATTTAATATCACTTTCACTTACTTCATTCTTAGTCATCTTTTTTAATTCTTTTAATTTATTATCTATATTATTTTGTCTACTCATATGTATATAATCTATCTTTAAATCATTAGCAATCTTTTTTAAATTATCTTCATCTAACTTAGAAACTGCTTTATCATAGCTATAATTACTTCTATCTATAACATATGTAGACTCTCCATAATAATCATCTGTTCTCATATAGCCACCTTTTTTAGTCCCATAACCTAATACAGCGCCATTATCTATATCATCTTGTAAACTTTTATAAGAATCTAATTTAGATTCATCAGTAATCTCTCCATCACTAATAAAAAAAACTACTATAATTCTATCATCACTATTCTTACTTCTACTTAATGATTCCTTTATATCATCTTTAGGCGTATTTAAAGAAGAACCACGGCCATAAAATTCATATAATGGTTTTATTATATCTATAGTATTCTTAACTAAGTCATTATCTCTAGTATAAGGAATCATTATCTTAGAACTATTATTAAAATCTATTATAGAAAACCTAGCTCCATCAAGTTCATCAACAATATGTTGACAATCTTTTTTAACTTCTTTAAGTCTCGTACTATTATTATAATCTTCAGCATTCATACTTATTGTACTATCTATAACAAATAATACATCTAAATCATTTATATTAGTTAAAGCTTTATCATTACGATACATAACTCTTAAATTAATTATAAATAATAATAAAACTATTATCATAAAATTAATTCTTATCTTTTTAGGTATATACTTTATAATATATATTAATAACAATATACTAACTATTGCCATTAACCATATAGGTATTATAGGATTTATTATCACTATATCACCTTCTTTTCTAATATTATTAATACTATAAATGATACTAATAACATAATAAATGGTATTGTAGGCAAATCTGTTTTGTATGATTGACTCTCTTTTTTTAGTAAAGATTTACTTTGTCTTTCTATTGATTTAACTATATTATTAACTGAATTATTACTTTGTTCAAAATAATCTCCACCAGTCTTAGCAACTGCATTTTTAAATTCTATACGGTTTTTATCATTCATTAATTTAGTACCTATTCCAAAAATAGTTATATTCTTACTTTTACTTATATTAGCTGCTTCTTCTAAAGTTAATAAAGGAGTACCAGCTAGTTCATTATCTGTTGAAAATATAATAATTCTTGTTCTATCTTCTTCTAATTTAGGAAAACTATAAACACATGAAGCAAGTCCATCTCCAATTAACGAACTGCCTCTTTCTTCAGCTCCTACCAAAGTTCCACTAGTAATATAATTTTGTTTGGTATAGCTTTCATTATCAAAATAATTAGGATTTACTAAAGAATCAAAAGAATCTTTTAAAGAATCTAAAGTGTCTAATACATAATCATAATCTTCTGTTAATGGAACTAAAATAACACTAGAAGTATTAAAAATTGAAATACCAAATCTTTCTCCCTTTAATGATTTAACTGTATCTCTTAAATTATCTACGAGTGACAAATTAAGCTCATCTACAGAACCAGATGCATCCATACATAAAAATATATCTCTATTATATTCATTAGCATTTACTTTCTCTGTCTTAGAAACACGTGATAGTAGAATAACAGAAACAAATATTGTAAAAAGACATATCCCTTTTAAAATATAAATAATAACTTTATACTCATTTATCTTCTTCTTATAATATTCATTACTCTTAATATAACTAGTATTAGCTACCTTTACTCCATTACTATATTTAATTCCCTTTTTCTTAAAAACAAATATTAAGACTATAATAAAAATAATACCTAAAATAATAACAAAAGGATATCTTAACTCCATCTTTCAATCATTCCTTTCGTCTTATTAATTGATTCCATAATATTACCCTCAGATTTATAAGCAAACTCTGGATCATAATACTCTTTAACTAATTCATATAAAAAAGGCATATTTAAAAACTCTATATCTTTTAAAGTATAATATTGTACTCTTATACCTGTCATTTCAAATATAAAATTTCTTATTAATAAACTTAACTCTTGATAAGCTTTTCTATTACTAATAGATTTAC
>DEUO01000153.1:3527-3683 GCA_002362595.1 Caryophanales bacterium UBA3260 | reverse complement strand
TAATACAATACTTAATTCTAAATATGTTAATGTAGTATCAAATTTAATTATATCACTATTTTTTATAAATAATAAAGGAGAATAACATCTTAAATTACCATTAATTAATTCTATTATTTTATCTATATCTTTTTTAGAATTAAGTATTGTATTATT
>DEUO01000153.1:0-3243 GCA_002362595.1 Caryophanales bacterium UBA3260 | reverse complement strand
AAGTATTGTATTATTACTAACAGGCATATCAAGTTGTGTAAATTTACCATTTACATCTTGTATATATCCATTATATCTTATTATATCTACATCATATTCTTTTTGTTTATTTATAAGTATTTCTAATGTTTTATTATCTATCTTATCATCTGCATCAACAAATAATATGTAATCTCCAGTAGCATGTTCTATTCCAAAGTTTCTTGCATTACTTACACCATTATTTTCTATATTAAATAAACGTATTTTTTCATTATCAAATGATTCTATTATTTCTCTTGTTTTATCTACAGATCCATCATTAACCAAAACTATTTCATAATTAGAATACGTCTGTTTTAAAATAGAATTAATGCAATCTTCTATAAACTTTTCTCCATTATATACTGGAATAATTATAGATATTTTACTATTCATATTATCCCCTCATTATTTCTTCATATATTCTCTCACAATTTTTGTTATCATGTAAAACAAAGAATTTATCTATTCTATCTTTATACATTTTATCATTTTTCATTTTATTATTTATTATTCTTTCTAAATTATCAACAAAATCTTCTTCATTTTCTACTACTTTTCCAAAACCATCTTTTTTAAAATCAAAATATGTATCATAGCAAGAATTTCCCACATGTTTTTCCATATAATCTTTATAATCATATTGATAATACATAATAGGTTTATCCATATATGCAAAGTCTGTTTGTAGTGATGAAAAATCTGTAATTAGCATTGATGAAGTTCTTATATAATATTGAATATCTATACTATTTGTATCTAAGACTTTAATTCTATTACTATCTGAAGAAAATAAATCATTATATTTCTTAAGACCATTATGTGGTGAAAAATATAAGTATTTATCATTTTCTTCTAGTATTTTATGTAATTTTTCATTTTTAAAAAGACTAATAAGTTTTTTTAAGTATACTGAATCTTCCAAGTTTTCAGCATTCAAATATCTTCTCCATGTTGGCATATAAAATATTATATTATCATCAACTTTACAATTATGTAAATCATCAAATCTTGCTAATCCTGTATATCTTACTTCGTTGTTATTATAGTGAAACTTTTCTTTTACAAACTGATATTCTGGTTCTGCTCCTGTAATAAATATCTTAAATTTACATTTTTTTTGATGAAACATTTCAAAATTCTGATATAAAACCCCATGTTGTAAAAATACTCTGTTGTTATATAAATTTAAATATAAATGTAATATCGTAAATAAAGTTTGATTTGGATTTCCTTGCTTATGTGATGATATATTTCTAGTTGCACTCATATAATAAAAGTAATGTTTTAATGAACTATATTCAATTATATTACCTAATCCTGCAACTTTCTGATAATCAGAACACTTACTATTAATTGCATATAAACACTTTACTTCTGGATGATTCTTTAACATATATTTATAAAACGTAAAACCATTATCTCTTGCAGTTGCATCTGTTTCACATATTAGCCATAATTCTTTTTTAGTAATTTTTAAATATATCTTAGTAAAAATAGAAGGGATTAAAACAATAATAAACTTAAATATTCCTAGTATATCTTTAATTGTAACTTTTTTTAATTTATTTATCATTTATATCTCCTTATAATAACTCATATATTTATCTTCTAATTTTTTTACTTCTTCTTTTATGTTATATCCATATTTAGATACTTCATCTATTTTATTTTCTCTTTTGTTATTTTTTAATTCTTCTTCTATTACTTTTACCCATTCATTTACATCATCAGTTAAATCTAAGAATTTTAATAAATCAGTTACTTTAGCAATACTAGGTACTTCTGTTGATGCAACACATGGAAGACCAGAACATTGCGCTTCTATAACTGTCATTCCTAATCCCTCGTATAAACTTGGAAATAAGAAGAAATCCATAGCTTGATATGTTTCATTTGCATCTTTTCTTTGACCTAAAAATCTAACACTATCTTTAATTCCCAAACTCTCTGCTTTTTCTTTCATTTCATCCATTAAAGGACCTTGTCCTACAAGCATTAATACTGACTTATTGTTTTTCTTATGATACTCATTAAATATATCTATTATAAATTCATGATTCTTTTGTTTCATAAATCTACCAATATGTCCTATTACTACTGTATCATCATCTACTTTTATTTCTTTTCTTATCTTTTTACGTGCTGCCTCATCATAAGCAAACTTTTCTAAATCAATTGCATTATTTAAAACATATACTTTACCTTCATCAAACGTTTTATCACCAAATAACCATCTACCAGCATGTTCTGTACAACACATAAATCTATTAGCATAAACTTTTGAAAATCTTTTTAAAACTTGTTTTAACATATTTCTTTTCCATTCAGCTTTATTAGTAGTTGAATGTGAATGAGCTATTCTAATAGGTACTCCAACCTTTTTAGCAGCATGAAGAGGAAAAACAGATAATGAATTTATATGTGAATGAACAATCTTATAGTTACCTTCTTTTAACACTTTCTTTAACTCTTTTTGATATTCAAATACTTTTTGATATGGAGGTATTAATATTACTTTACCTCCTAATTCCTTTATCTCATCATAAGGTATATTAGTAGAATCACTATCACATATAAAATCAAATTGAAACCTGCTTTTATCAATATATCGATAATAATTCATTACAACAGCTTCTACTCCGCCACCAACCCATTTACCTACAATATGAGCTATCCTTATACAATCTTTATTTTTCATTAACTATCCTCCTACTCCTTCCAACTAATACTGGAAAATATCGATTAAAAATAAATATAATAGGAACAAACACTATTAATATTATTAACGTAATTATTACTGCACAATAACTTCTAGCAAACTCATTTGATACTTTTAAAATAACTGTAAATAATTTTATAATTACTCTTTTTATTGGTTCATGAAACCCTAATATAACTAAAGAATTAGCTCCCCAAAATTGTAATATTTTACTATTTTTTAACAATACTGACAATTCATAAACTAAATATGAACCTCCTATAGCACCTATAACAAATAAAAATACATTATCATAATTATGACCTAACATAGCTACTTTATTTTCAAACACTACAGATAATACTATAGATATAATAGAAATTATTCCTAAACATATTCTCTTTAAAACAGTCACATTATTATACCAAAATATACTAAACAAATAACCTATCATAATAAAGAATTGAGCAACAAGTGCTGTTTCTAAAGCAAATATTAAAGTTATTTTATAATAACTTAAT
>DEUO01000126.1 GCA_002362595.1 Caryophanales bacterium UBA3260 | reverse complement strand
ATTTATAGATATTAGATAGATTATATGTTTTATTTAATAATATATATATATTTAGTAATAGTAGTATAAGATAGATAGGGAATTCTATAGGTAGATTGTTTGGTATTAGAATAAATAGTAATGGAAGTAATGTTCTTAATACAGATAGAAATGTTAATATAGAATATGCTACTTTATTACTAGTAGATAAGTTATTTTGTTTATAACTAATATATTGTCTTAATATAATATAAATTATAAATATTAGAGATTCTATAAAGATATTTGTAGTAATAGAAATAGAAGTAAATATTATAGTTGCATATAGGAACATTTCTGTTATTGTTTTAAGAAATATAGAGTCGTGTTTTTCCTTTATTAAAAGATAGATGATAGATGTTATTAAACAACTTAGTGAGAAATAGATGTATTTGCCTGAGCCATATATTGATAGATAGTGACCAAATAAACCAAATAATGATATAGATAGTAATGATATAGGTAGATAGCATAATGATATATAGAAGAATACTTTAGCTGTTTGTTTTAGATTGAAAACAGATTCTGATATTTTACTTATTGCTAAAAAGATTATTAACATTAAGAATATAATAATAGTTTTGGTAACATTTCCTGATGTTGCCCATGTGCTTAGTAAGAAGATAATAGCAGATAAGACGATTAAGATTGCTCCAATTATAAGGATTAAATTATTTTTTTGTTCTTCTTTAGTTAATGAATTTATCTTAGTTTTTATCTCTTCTTGCTTTTGATTGTTTATTTCTATATTAGGGTTCACTTTTAATTGAGCTTTAATGTTAGGAGCAGAATATTCATTTAGGTTACATCCACATTTTGGGCAGAATGACAAAAAGGGTCTTTTTGGAGACTCTTTCATTTTTTTTAAAGTGTTATTCTCATTATTTAGTTTTCTATTTTGATCAAGCAAAATTAAAATTACAGCAAATAATATTATGTATAAAGACACAATTACCACATCCTACTACTATTCTATAGATATAGTATACTAGTTTCAAATAGTATCGTCAATAAGAGTATTTAACTAATAAACATAGTGTTTATTTTTTGGATTGACTAAATTTTACTTTTATTTCTTTTTTACCTAAGTTTGTTTTTAACATACCATTTTCTTCTATTGTACCTATTTTAGTATATTTATAGATAGTATCAAATGAATCGTAGAAGATAACTAATGTATTATCTTCATATAACATAATATCTCCTTTATTTATTTTATTAATATTTATAGGATTTGAAGGTAGTGATGTATCAAAACGATAGTACTTTTCATTACCATTTAGTTCATTCATTGTTAATTCTAATGGTAATTTTTTTATTAGTGCTCTAGTTGTATCATTATCTTCTAATTTAGCTATATATGTCTTACCATTTACTTCTATATTTAAAGATAAATTTATAGGTTCTTTTTCTTCTGCTTTTTCTTCTATCTTGTCTTCTTTTTTAGATGTATCTTCTTCAACTTTAGGGGTGTTTTCAATAATACTATTTTTTTCTTTTTCTTCTTGTTCTTTTACTTTTTCATCTTGATGTTGTTTATTTAAGGTTTCTTTATATTCTTTAAGATAAAAAGGTGTATATGCTAAAACTCCAATAAGGATAGTAAATAGTAATATAAATAATATAGTAGTAAATTTATTTTCTTTAAACATTAGACTTCACTTCTTTCTAATATATTATAACATAAAAAGACAAGCTTTTTGGAAGCTTGTTACTTTTTATGTTGGTATTATTTAACAATTAGTTTTATATTTTTATTTCTTATTTTAATATTTATATTGATGTTCTCAGCAGTAGATAAAGTATTAGGCACTTCATAAACTGTTTTATCTTTTAATGTTAATGGAGTAATATTTTTAAATTCTGATGAACCACTTATTAAGTCTGAATTTTCGCCATAGTTAATATTTTTAAATTTGTATTTTAAGGTACAGAAGTCTACATAGAAGTCTTTACTGCCATTTTTATAATACTCTGTTTTTTCATCCCACTTTATTTCATCATCAAGAACTAATAACATACTTCCACTACTTGAAGGTATTATAGTATCGGTTATTTTATAACATGTATTTGTTTTATTATTACATTGTTCATATGTATATTGATAACTATCAACTAGTTTATAATCATTTAATTTATATGTTGTGTCTCCTAATGTTGTATCTTTTAGTTTCATTTCTTGACCTTTTTTAACTTCACCTAAATTTACTGATTTAGTGATGTTTTGGGGTTTGACAGTTATTCTTTTATACTTAGCATCTATTTTTTGATTTTTTTGAGTTAATGAACTTACTATATCTATTTGATAAGAAGCTTTTATTTCTTTTTTAGTTAGTTCATAAACAAATACATAGTCTCTTCCATCTCCTGCTAATATAGATTCTCCTTGATAAAGAGCACCGAAATCAATAAATCTTGAGCCTTTATCATAACTAGGATATCTATCTTTTCCATTTATTACTATTTTAAATGTTCCTTTATTTATAGCTGCCGGATATTTACTAGTATTTTGAATACCCATTTTTATAACTAAATAATATTTTTCTTTATCAATAGTAGTACCATGATAATCAACATCGGTAATATAGCTCTCTTTTATTGATAAGGAATAATTACTTAATTTAAATTCTTGGTTTATGGCATATGTCTTGTTATTTATTTCTACTTCTTTATATATTGTATAACCAAATATTAATATTAATACTACTCCAATACATGATACAACAAATTTATTTTCTATTACGTAGTATTTTAATTCTCTTAGCATATGAACAAAATTTCTTTTGAAACTACTATCTTCACCACCAAGATTAATTTCTACGTCTTCTTCGTCTTCTTCACTTATTTTTAGGTCATTACCAGCATCGAATCTTAAGGTACGAATATTAAATCCTACACCTTTAGCGACATAAACAGCAGCTATAATATATAAAGGGAAATAAGATAGCTTAGAACAATCTCTAACAAAGTTTGCAAATGTAGCATCAAAATTTTCTTTTTCGATAGAACTCATTGAACTACCAAATAGTAATAATGCTATTAATAGTATTAAGAAATAGATAGTATTTATTCCATATACTATATTATTTTTCTTTTTTGATCCTAGTATTAGAAATATTATGCCATTAGCTAATGCTAAGGCAAAAACAATGAGGAATAATACACCATTTACATATGATTCTACTATACTTGTTTCGGGAGTAAAATAACCAGCACTAACATAGTCTTGAAAGAATTCAGCTATATCTCCAAAAGCAAATATTAAGTATACTAAAGGGATAAGTAATATTAAATGTATTATTTTATGATGACGAGCAAAGAAACCATATGGGTTTCTAATAATCATTATATCCCTCCTATTCTACTTTTATTATACCATTATATTTAAAAAAAGAATTAATATTGATGATGTAACCAATTTAGTTGAC
>DEUO01000020.1:333-5344 GCA_002362595.1 Caryophanales bacterium UBA3260 | reverse complement strand
ATAAAATATGAATATAAAAATATCTGTTTTATATATTTCTGCTATTTTACTAACCATTTCTATATTATCTTTATTATTTATTATACTAAAATCTATTAATACTTTTATATTCATATTTTATTTCTCCTATATTCTTTTAATAATTCTATGTATATTATCAGCAACTCTATTATATTCTCTCATATTTTCTTTTTGAAATTCTTCATAAGCTTTATCTTCTTTTTGACAGGAATTTCCATATAAAATAGAATTTAATACATCTTTATCAATATTTCCATTATAATTAAGCAATTCTAATCCTGCTGTATAGTCAGTACCATAATATGTATGAAAGAATACATCACTTTGAATAAAATCTTTATGCATTAATCCTTGATAATTCATTCTTAAAATATCTTTATCTATCTTTTCGCCAACACAATGATATCTTGTATCTAATATGTGCACAATTCCATCTTTATCAACAACTATATTCATTGTATGATTTAACAATCTCATGTTAGTTTCTGGTACATAATTAACATGTACTACTATTTTTCCATATATTCTATCATAATGTCTTTCTTCTTTACTAAATAAATCAAAATCTTTAGTAGCATCATCTACATACTGTTGTGCTTCATAGTTAGTTAAAAATTTATCACTTTTATTATCAACTTCTATATGTAGTAGGGGATGATAAGTAAATAATTGTGAACACTGGTAGCCTAATCTACTATATATATGATATAGAAAATCAGATGTATGTCTACAAACCCCAAATCCACACATAACCATCATTCCAACGATGTCCGCTTTAATATACCCATTCAATTCTAAGTTTATATATCGACTTGGTACATCTTCAAGAAATTTACTATTATATGATAAATAACCATTAGTATACATATATATAAAAGTTTCATATATTTTAACAGGATTATTTTCTATACCTAGTTTAATAAATAATCTACATAAACGATCGACAATTTCTTCATATAACATAACATTTTCTCTAATAATTAAATCACTAAACATATATAATATCTCCCAATAAATTAGGCTTTATTATAACATATTTATCTAAATTATAATATCTTAATTTATAATTTTTATATATGATATAATACACATGAAAGAAGTAATAACTATGAATAAAAAATATATTATAATAACAACACTATGTATAATAATATCAATTATAACTGGTATTATATCTAATGACTTAATTATTGGAGGAACAACTTTAGCAACAGCGTTACTATGTGCTTATTTTTCAAGTGAAGGTAAACGTATAAGTTATATACTAGGTTTAATTAATTATCTTCTAATAGGTTATACATCGTTTAAAAATAACTTATATGGTTTATTTATTTTTGGTATATTTATTTGTCCTATATTTCAAATACAAGGTTATATAAGTTGGAGTAAGAATCTTGATCAAGATAATAATGTTAAAGTTAGAGAATTTACTTTAAAGAACTCTATTATAATTGTTATATCATGTATAGTAGGAAGTCTACTTCTTAGTTATTTATTAACTCTTATTCCCAATCAAAGAATTGCTCTTATGGATGCAGCATCTAATATAATAAATATGTGTGGTGTAGTTTTAATGATTCTAAGATTTAAAGAATCTTGGTGGATATGGCTTATTAATAATATAATTGATTTGGGTATTTGGTTAATAACTTTTATAACTCATGGCGAAGGTTCGTTTATGATGTTGCTCGTATCTATTGGTTATCTACTAATTAATATTTATGGTATTATAAAATGGAATCTAGAAGCTAAAAAGAATAGAGTAGACTAAAATGTAAATATAAAATAAAATTATTAATAAAATAAATATTTAGTGCTATACTTGAAAAGAGAGTATAGTGATTTATATGAAATTAGAATTTAAAACATTAATATATAGTATGATTAATAATTTAATTATTTCTATCTTAAAAATAGTAGGTGGAATAGTATTTAATCTAGGTTCATTATTTGCGGATGGTATGCATACTTTTAGTGATTTTATTACTGATATAGTATGTTTAGTAGGAGCTAAATTATCTAGAAAAAAACCAACTAAAACTCATCCATATGGTTTCGGAAAAGTAGAGTATTTAACGAACCTTTTTGTTGGTATCGTCTTATTTATTCTATCTCTTTATATAATAATATCTTCTTTCTCTAAAGAAGCAATAATACCTCCATTAAATGTTTTAATTCTTTTATTTATTGTTTTTACTTTAAAACTAATTGCTATTATTATCATGAATAAAATTGGTATAAAAATAAATAGCCAATTATTAGTAACTTCTGTTAAAGAATCAACAGCTGATTTAATCTCTACTATAGGTGTTGTAATAATAACTATTTTAATGCAATTTAGCAATAGAATACCATTTTTTATCCATTCAGATATTATAGGAACTATTTTAATAGGATTAATAATTCTTAAAACATCACTATCTATAATAGTAGATAATTCATTATCATTAATAGGTGAAATAGATGATAATGAAGAAGAGATTTCTAAGATAAATGATTTTATTAAAGAATGGCAAGAAGTAAAAAAAACAAATATAAGTTTAATTAAATATGGTTCTTATTATAAGTTACAACTTCTATTAGAATTAGATTCTAGTTTAAGTTTAAAAGAAGTAACTAAGATAGAAGAAGATATAAAAAGAAAGATTATAAGACATCGTTCATTTAAAATAAAATATATAACTATAAATGTAACTAATAAAATATAAAAAGTATTAAGTTTTCTTAATACTTTATTTTTTTATACTATCTACTTCATATTCTATCTTTTGTAAGTATTCTTTTAATGCATTAACCATTTTATTAAATCCTTGTTCACTCATATTATTAGCAACAAAGTTATCATGCGCATATTTCCCACGTCTTTCTGCTAAATGGTTATCACCAAAATCCCATACTTGATAGCATTCTTTAAATTCTTCAAATGTTTTACCTTCAGCTTCTTTTAAAAAGCTAACTGCAGCATCATAAAATGAACCACCATTTTGTAATACCCAATTTTCAATACCAACGCCACCTAAACCGCCTTGTGGAACTTCTCCTCTATTAGGTTTATAAGCACCGACATTTTTTAATATTTTTTTAGCCATAATTATATTAGCTACTACGTATTTATATTTCGCTGGATCACTAGCTTTAATAGTTTCTAATCTATCTTGTAAAGACATATCTGTTGAGTACATAACTTTGTCTGTCTTTTCTGTAAAAGTTATATCTATATCAACAGAAGTCTCACTATCTATTAAAACATCTTTTAATCTAAAATCTCCTGCACTAGTTATTCCATCAGAATAATTTTTTCCTAGATTATTTAATAAAGATTCTTTTAATTCATTTAACTTTCCAGGCGAAGCAATAATATCTTTATCAAGTCTCATCATAAAGTCAAAGTCTCCATCCCCTGGATTATTTGTCCCTCTACCAGTCGATCCCGTATCAATTAATTCTACATAACCGCTAGTTAAGTCTCCATCTATTACTGTCTTTAATTTTAATCCAACATCTTCTAAAGACTTACTTATGATTCTATTTATCTTATCTCTTTTTACTTTAACATCTATATTACTTTCTTCAACCTGTGAAGCAATATATTCAGTTTGTTCTGTTACTAGATTATCAGAGAATATATATTCATTACTATTATAATAACTTAATCCATTCATTTTACTTCTTAATTTATCGTAATCATCTGGAGTAAATACTATCTTCCCATCTTTATCAGCAACAGGTATATAAAATCCATTTAATGCAATTTCTAATCCAACTCTATTATCATATTTATTTACAATAATATAATCAATTTCGCTAGATGCAAATCCAGTTCTAATACCATAATGTCCTGATCCAACAACTCCTGTATAGAATACTTCTAATTTAGTTAAATCTCTTTTTACATCAATCGGACCTTTTTTATCTCTTGTTGTTACAAAACGTTCATCATTCTTTAAGACAAACCAAATGCTTCCATATCCACTAGCTTCAGTAGAATTTATCATATCACTCATTGATTTATCTTCTAAAATCATTGAAACATCTGTATCCAAAGGAGTAGAATCACTTTTAGCACTAGAACCTAAATACTCTTTAGATACACTACCATTTTGTAATATATTTCTTAAGAAAGTTATATCACCAATTCCTTTAACAAAATCGCCTTTGCCAATATCTACACCTGTATTAGATCTTTTTCTATTTCTTGCATCAGCTAAATATACTTTCTGTTTTAGATATTCTTTAGCTTCTTGAAGTGTATTAATACCTGCAAAGCCACAAAACATTTTTATAACTCTATCATCTAGTCTATAATCTAAACTTCCATTAGGAGATAATCTTCTTTTTAATTCATTAATATTTTCTATAACATTTGAAGACAATACAAATTCATTTCCCTCATTTTTACCTTTTAATGTATTATTATATAAAGTAAATAAATGTTTACTAAATGTAATTAATTCTTCTTTATCTTTATCACTAAGACTATCATAATCTATTTCCTTATTAACTATCTTATTATATAAATTATATCCAATTTCTATATTATCTAAATAAGCTCTAATAGAACGATTATTTGATCCAAAAGAAGCCTTTATTAAATCTGAAAAAACAATTATCTCTTTACTTCTATTAG
The DNA here is from genome assembly GCA_002362595.1 of Caryophanales bacterium UBA3260. The sequence goes on along the minus strand of DEUO01000020.1, from coordinate 696 downwards.
AAGATTTAGCAAGTACTGGTGATACTTTTGAATCATTAAAATCAAATCCTTTAAAACCAGGATGTAATATTGAAAAACAAGAATATACTTTACCAACAACAGGTATATTATTTCTTATAAATACATCTTCTATCTTATTAAGACTTTCAATTGGATTATCAGAATTCATTATTTGACCAATTAATTCTTTCCTAAATACAAACATTTCACTAGAATTAGAAAGATTTAATCTTTTGATTACTTCTTCTACATATTTTAATTTATCTAAATCTATATTTTCTCCATATTGAGTAACATATTCTTTAAAATAGTTTTGTAAATAAACATCTTGTATACTTAAATAAGAAGATATAACTTTTAATC
>DEUO01000020.1:0-226 GCA_002362595.1 Caryophanales bacterium UBA3260 | reverse complement strand
AATAAGAAGATATAACTTTTAATCTATTTAAATTAGCTTTATTATTATCTTCCATATCTGCAAATAAAGGAATAATCCATGCTAATCTACAATCAAATCCACATACTATATTAGTATCTCCAAAAACATCTATTAATTCAGGATTATTATAAAAGTCTTCTATAGTAAACTCTCTATTATAGAATTTATCTTTTATACTTTTATCTATCTTATCATCTAAAAATAA
>DEUO01000166.1 GCA_002362595.1 Caryophanales bacterium UBA3260 | reverse complement strand
ATATTCTTTTTTTAATTTAAAATATTCTTCATCATTAAAAGCTAAAACGTATGATGCAACTCTATCTAAATCACAAGATATCTTTTCTTTTTTAATAATATTTCTTATTTTTTTAATCGCTTCAAGTTGCGATTCTAAATAATTTTTAGCAGTATCAAATGAATTAAATTTTTCCAAATCTGAATAAATACACTCTTGTAAATAATTAATTTTTCCTGTAGTCCTAGAACTAACTCCCATTCCTATTCTATTTTGTTCAACTAAACATACTTTTAACTTAGAATCTCTTAACCCATAAGCACAATTTAATCCAGTCATTCCACCACCAATAATTAACACATCAACATCTATATTTTTCTTTAACTCTTTTACCTTTCTATACTTTATGCCACTAACCCATAAACTTTTATATTCCATTTATCTCACCATTATTAGTATATCCATTTAAATAATAAAAAATTTAAAAAACTGCCATAAAGCAGTTCTATAATATATTCAAAATATCTATTAAATTTTTAATAATATAGGTAGGCTTATAACCCTCTTTTAACTCTTCATTATTTCTATTAAACCAACAACTATCTATCTCCGCATTCATTCCTCCTTTAATATCTGTTTTTAATGAATCCCCAACAATAATAGCTTTACTTCTATCTTCACAACTCAAAAATTTAAATAATTCATCAAAATATCCAGAGCTTGGCTTTGTTACTTTTCCTTTGGTAGTATCAGCTGAAAACACATAATTAACATATTCTTTGCATCCAATTTTATCTATCTTAGTATATACAGCTTCTTTAGGTCCGTTAGTAGCAATAACTATCTTATATTTTTTAGATAAATCTTTTAATACTTCTAAAGCTCCCTCTATTGGAATAACAACTTCTTTTAAACTATGCAAAAATAAATCATTAATTTTAAATGCTTCTTCAATACTAATCTCATTATTAAAATATCTTACATATCGTAAACTTTGAATATATTTAATGAACATATCATGATTATATCTATATTCATCCGGTACAATAATTAATCCAGCACTATAATCTAACCAAAATTGCTTATCTAACTCATACCATCTATTAAATCCTTCTCCGCTATAATTCAAACCTTTATATTCCATCATTTTAGTATATGCATATCTAACGTTTTCTAAATTATCAATCAAAGTATCATCCATATCAAATATTATATACTCGTATTTTTTCATATTATCAACTACTTCCTAACTAATTATATCTAAATATTTAAAAAATATATATCTAAATTTGCTTAATTATTAAACAAATAATATAATATGACCTGTGATTACCTATGGAAAGAAGAAAATTTATAAAATACGAAAGATATACAGGTGGTTCTGAAGGATTAATAACTATCACAAAAGATGGATTATATAAAAAATTTCTTCCAACAGTTTCTATATATACGAGAAGAAGAAAAGAAAAAATGCTTTTGTATTTAGAAACTATAGAAGAACTAAAAACATACTACCCTGAAATAAGATATTTTGTTGAAGTACTTTTTGGAACTTATCTAAAAGGATATGTTATGAAACCAATTATTGGTGGAGAATTAAATTCGAGTGCATATGATACAGCTGAAAAATTAAAAGCTTTAAATGACTTGAAAAAAATAATTGAATTATTCAAAAAATATGGATTATACTATTTTGATATTCGCATTCCAAACATTTTATTAAATAACGATCGCAATCCTATCCTATTAGATATAGATAGCCTTCTATTTGAAGGTGAAAGACCTGATGCAATGCCTTATTTCATGAAAAGCTATATTGAAAGAGGCGGTAAAATTGATAAACATGCACAATTATTAATGTTCAATCGCTTTACTATATCATGCTTTCAACAATTCGATTTAGAAACTTATATTGATACAGACCAACAAGGAATAGAAATTATAAATGATTCTAAAAAATTAGATTCTTCCTTCGATCACGAATACCTAATAGATCATATGAAATTAAAAGTAAGGTGATATTATGAAAAGTAAATTATTTATACCCAAAAAAACAACGCCTATTGAATTTGGTGAATCAAAAATATACACATTAAATAATGGACTTATCTACAAGGAATTTAAAGATAACATCTCTCTGGCAACAAGAAGAAAGAAAAAAGAACGTTTAGAATATTTAAGTGACTTTGAAAACCTAAGTAAATACTATCCACAAATCAAATATTATGTTGAATGGTTAAAAGGATTTTACATAAAAGGTTATGTAATGGATGATATAAAATATAGATCACTCGATATATGTTCACTAAGTTCTGAAGAAAAACTTAAGATATTAAATAAAATAAGAGAAATACTCGGCTTATTTGAAAAAATCGGCTTAAGATATTATGATTTACATACCGGTAACGTTGTTCTAGCACGAAATGGACTGCCTATGTTCTTTGATATCGATAGTATCTTATATAATGACGAAAAAAATCCAGACATCAAACCATATGGATTAGATTATTATATTATAAATGGTGGCAAGCTAAATGTTAATTTTCAACTAGTTAAACTTAATATTTTAGTTAAAAGAGTACTAGAAATATGTCAAGATTTAGTATATGATGAAATTGGTACACAAATAATAAAAGATGAGCAAAACCCTTTTTCACCAAGAAGCATATATGCGCATGAAAACCTTCTAGATCATGTCTCACTAAAAAAATAAAGGAAAGATAAAAATGAAAGAAATAAATAGAGAACTAATAAAATTTATGGAAGAAAAAATATTTCCAATTTATGATACATTTGATAAAGGACATAACTTAGATCATATTTTTGCCGTTATTGAACGTGCAATTAATATCTATAAATCTCTAAATAATCCAGAAATAGATATTAACGTCGTCTACGCTTCTGCTGCTCTTCATGATATCGGTGTTCAAGTAGAAAGAAAAAATCATGCAGTTCATTCAAGCGAATTTGTTATGGAGTGTCTTGAATTAAGAAATTTCTTTAATGAAGAAGAAATTACTATAATAGCTAACGCATGTGAAGATCATTCAACATCTAAAGGTATCACTCCTAGAAGTATTTATGGCAAAATAGTATGTGACGCTGATAAGGATAATAATGTAGAAATATCGTTATTGCGTGCATATGAATTTACCCAAAAATACTTTCCTAATTTCTCAGAAGAAGAATGCCTAAATAACGTTTATGAACAATTATACCTTAAATTTGGTCCAGAAGGAAAAGTAAAATTCTATATTGGTGCTCCAGAACAATCAGAATTCTTTAAAACTATGCAATCTCTAGCTTTAGATAAAAACTTATTCCTATCAAGAATAAAAGAAGTCATAAAAAATAATTTACATTCTACTTTAAAAAAGGATTAATATGTATATAAAATTAAATTTCAATAAATACAAAAAATATGTTAATTATAAAGAAGCATATGATAATAATTCTAATTGCCAATACATTCTTACAACTATAAATAAATTTACAGATGATAATAAAAGAATTTTTCCAAGAGTTCGTACAACAAATAAAAACTTTAACTATTCAACATCCCTTAAAGATTTTATGGATAATGATGAAATCCTATTTGCGATTAATGCTGGAATATTTAATACCAAAACAAATCAACCAGAATGTCTTCTAATATCTAATAGAAAAGTTATAATTGATCAAAAAGAAACATATATTCATAATAATCCTAAAGATGGTGGTGAAAAAAGAGACGAATTATATATTCTTGGAATAAAAAATGATGGAAGTCTAAAAATATATGAACCAACATATAAAGCAGCAGACATTATTAAAGATAATTGTATTGATGCTGTTATGGGATTTGTCCCATTAATTCTTAACCATCAAGAAATTGATTATGTAGATGAAATATGTCCCTATGGCAGCTATGATAAACATCCGCGACAAGTAATTGGTGAATATGATAATGGCGACTATTTTATTTTAACTATTCTAAAACCTGGTATGACATTTGAAGAGTTACGTCACTTACTAAAAGAACTCAATGTTAAACTTGCATATAACTTAGATGGTGGCAGCTCGACTCAAACCATCTTTCATAAAAAACTACTAACACCAATATATCGTGAAGAAACGGGAAGGAAAATACCAACAGTTATTACATTTGAAGTTATAACTGGTGAAATTGATACAAACTAAAAATGCACATCGTGCATTTTTTATTTTACATAAACTCTTAATATTTTCAAAAATTCTTCTTTACTTAATTTACTTAAATCTTTATCAAAAGCAAGTGAAGTATTGGTTATTTCTTCCTTCATCCAACTATATGGAACAAAATTATTCATTTCTTCTTCACTATTAAATTTAACTTCTACTCTATTTAATCCTTCATAATCATCATAATAACTCTTAATAGATATTCTATCATCATCTAAATATAAATAACTATCTCTAATAATCTTCTTATAAGCTTTATCTTTTAAAGTATTAAATTCTTCTTCATTAATTTTAACTTTTTGCAAGACTTCATTACTATCATCTAATTCTTCTTTTTCTAATATTTCATTCTTCTTTTGAATACGCAAGTTATCATTAATATAATATCTTTCATATCTAAGAGGGCTAGATAAATTTAAACTTTCTAAACTACTTACAATGTATCTCTTAGTTAATCTTCTAATCATAAAAAACCACTCCATCCATATATTTCTTATAAAATGGTGTATCAACATACATCTGTCTTACACTAACAAAATCTGCCTCAGCAAACTCTCTACACTTATCTAATATCTCTTCATTATTATCTTTACTTAAAACATATCTTCTAATATCTTTTTCACTTTCTCTAAAATAGAATACTACTTTATCATCTATAAAATATTCATTCCAATAACCAACTTCTAAATTATCAACAATAAACTTTTTATACTCCTCTTCATCTTTTTTATCAAAAATAATTTCATAATCTCCATCATCTAAAACTATATTAAACTTAGTTGTATCAAGCTTCTTTATTCTATCACCAATTCCCATTGCATAACTATAACATTTATTAAATCCATTAACATAATAATTCCAAAAATATTTAGTAGTATCTAACATTTCATCATAAGGCATTTCATTTTTTCCATAATATTCATATCCTAATGATTTGCCTTCCTCATTACATCTAATCTCCCCACTTACATAAGTACATTTATATAATAAGAATAACCAATTAACATCTTTCCCAGTTCTAGAATCATACTTATTTTGCAAAACTCCACCTACAAAATCATCTATCATTATTGTAGCAGAATCTCCTACTTCTTCCTTTAATTCTCTTAATAAAGCTTCTCTAAAATTATTATCATTATCTTCAACAGCACCGCCTATATCTGCTAACATTCCATTTCCATCTCTAGACTTTGGTCCTCTTCTTTGTAATATTATATTTCCTTTCTTATCAAATAGCATTCCAATTACTGCACATCTATACTCTGGTATATCTTTAAAATTTTTATCAATGTATTCTCTTAAATCTCTTTCCTTATCAAACTCTTTTTTTAAAACTAAACGCATTACAATCACCTTTATAAAGTATATCATAAAAAAAGAAGTAATTTCTTACTTTCTCTTTGCAAACGAATAACCTTTTACATCAAAATCACTTAATATATCTACATCATGTGAATAAACATCGCACGTTAAATCTTTATGCTCTGCGGCCATCTCTCCGAAGTTAATATCAATATTATTAATACTATTTACTCTACAGCCCTCAGGAATAAGACGTAAAGCAAACATAATATCATTACGAGTAGTATCAAATTGTGAAGATATCTTAGACATACTACAATTTCTTAACATTTGGAATAAACCAACTAGTTCTCCTTCTAATCTTTTTTGTTCTTCCAAAGAATCTTTTAATTTTTTTACATTATTAAATGCCTCTTCTTTTTCTGAAAATGAAGCACGACCACTTAATAATTTAGACATTCTTTTATCTTCAGCTTTAAGCATTTTCTCCAATTGTAATTGACGATAATTATAAAAATTATATTTATTTCCAAACAAATTAAAAAACAATACTAACTCACTAAAAGTAAATCCATCTAAATTATTTCTATAACTAACTACTTTAGAAATAGTATCAAAAGCCCCATAATAAGCTCTTAAAACATCATCTACTTCATGTTTACCACAAAAATAATATCTTGATATATCTTCTCCTCTAGTAGAAATAACATCTTGTTCACTTTCTATAAATTGACGTGCCTTATCTGGCGTTAATTTAAATTCTTTAGTAAGTCTTAAAAATACTTCTTCCTCTACACCTATTCTTGTCTTAACTTCAATTCTACCTGGATAAACAGAAGCATAAACTAATTTAGATGTTGGTACCTTTTTAGCTGCTATCATATATAAATCCCCCTTAAACAACTAAGTTGTATTATAAAATATTATTTCTATTATGTCAAAACTAATAATTCATTGTCTTCGTTCTGTGATAAGGCTTAACCATCTTACTTTTATCTTGACCTAACAACCATATAAAATCATTAACATTTATTCTTGTTACATTTGAATTTAATTTTCTATAAATATAATCAATAACAACTATGTCATTAGCTCTTATTTCTACTTCCATCTCTGAACCACTAGGTATCAAAACTAAACTATCTACTAAACTAGCTAATTCATCATTAAATTCTATCATTCCTAAATTTCTCATTACTTGAGGTATTTTATAATCAGCACATCCAACTAAATGTGATAAATCTACATTAACATTGCCTACTAACCTCTTAACATTTAAAATATCAGAAGTAAATAACTGAGCTTTCTTATAAAAATAAATTGTTTCTCCCTTATAATCGCATTTATCTTCCAAATAATCAAAGTTATCTATTACATAATCAAGTAATTCTTCATCATTATTAATATCTTTTATTTGATCATAAAAATCTCCATCTATCTTTTTTAAATAATTACTCATCTTTATAAAACAATTATATCTCTCATGAACTAAAGGAATATCTACATTTCCTTTTAACATATTTCTAAATTCTTCATAACTCATATCATAATTAATTCCATCTTTATATTTGTCTATTAACGCATATACTAAACCAAAAGATCCATCTGTCTTATTACCATCGCGAGTTTCCAAAGTCCATTTTGGCTCACCCCAAAAGCAACACAATCCTACAGTATGATAAAGCAATAAAAAATTAATAATATCTCTTAGTTCCATATCTAGTAAACCAAAAGGATTTGATTCCATCCAATACTTAGTACTTTTTATACTATTTTCTTCTATGATTTTATCTATTACATCATAATTAATCTTTACATACTTAGAATTATCACTAACATATTTTGTTGATGAAGAAATTCTATCTAATACTTTACTCATTTTTCTCTACCTCTTTCCATCATTTTACCATATAAAAAGAAAGCTTAAAATAAATTAAGCCTTTTTTTCTTCATTTTTCTTATATGTAACAAATTGATCAATTCCATCTCTTTTATCATCTTCTTGATCAAGTAAAATAGAATTACTTAATATCTCATAATATTCTCTTTGTTCCTTAGTAAAATGTATTCTCTTATCTAACTCTACATCTATACCTAAATCCTTCATTAATGATATTTTATCAGGTTTACCAAGCGAAGCTAAAAACTTATCTGTTTCTTTATTCTTATAAGCCAATATAAAATCTTTCTTTCTTCTAGCATTAAGCATTTGATTTACTTTATTTATCTTATAAGCTAAATCATCTAAATTATTTTCTAATGCCATCAAATATAAACCTATTCTTACACTTTCATTAGTTGATCTAAGTGCTGAATAAATAGTATCAACATCATAATTGCCATCTTTAAATTCAACAATCTTATCTTGCATAGCTTTCATTAAATCGTCACCAAAAAGTTTTTTAACAACATTATTATTCATTATTACTAACTCCCATCGTTAACAATTTATTTACTAAATCAATATCAATATCTGTAAATGCAATATTATTTGGTAATAAACTTTCTCCCAAGTTATCATTAAAATCAATTATACATAAAGGTGTAAAGAATTGCTCATAACTTGTCTTACCTAAAGCTCCACAACAAAGAACAAAATCATTTATCTTAGATCCATTATCTGCAAAAACAGCCATTTCTAATGTAACGTCAAAATAATAATATTCACCATCTATTAATACTAAATTAGCGACATAATATTGTCCATTTTCATTCTTAAGAGCAACATTAAGTACATCCATATTTATTCTCTTTAATATTTCACTAAAAATATAAGAATTAATAATACTGTCCATATCTCCATTTATCAGGCCATGATATAATTCATTCTTAGTAACACTATCTCCAATTGTAAATGAAGTCTCTTCATATTCATTTGTCGTTGCTAAATAAGCTTGTAAACGACAAGCATTAAGTAATTTTTCATTTTCTACATCCGTTTCTTTTAAATTTAGCTTATCTATAATAGCTTGTATCTTATCTTCTATTTTAAAATTAATAGCCATATCTGTTATATCTATAGATATATCAACAGCATTTTTTCTACATAATTGTAAATTAGATTCAACACACATTTTATCTTTACCATTAATTGAAACCAAATAAACATTATCGTTTTCGCCTAAATAAGAAGTAAGTTCCTTAACTATACCCTTCGTATCACTGCTTAATATAAATACTTCGTCTCCATTATTGAACTTAACCTTTTTATCTTTCATTAGCATCACCACCTTTTATATTCTTTTATTAAGTGCTATATAAAAATCTGAATATATATTTTTAACTTCTGTATAAAAGTCTTCTAGATTAAACTTATTTACATGATACCAACTAGGTTGTTCTAACTCTATTTTATCAAACTTCTCATAAAACTTATCTGACATACCCATTATAAGTACATAAGGTAATACATCATAAAAGTAATTACTATTATTTTTAACTGCTTCTTTTATCTCTTCTTCACTTACATTTACTAAGTAACTCTTATAATCAATTATCTTATTATAAATATGATTACCATAAGCAGTTCTTCTATTCATCATACTTGTAGTAACAGCTATACTAACTATACAAACAACTCCCAATATATATGCAGCTACATATAAATTATCTTGTAAAAATGATTCATAAGAAGTTAACATTATTGGGGACACAATTAGTACCACTCCAACCATTACACATAATATTTTTTCAATTAATTGATATTTCTTAGAAGTTAAAGGAATAAGCATAATTACAAGACCAATAAATCCTGGAATAACATTAACTAATAAAAGATTAGGTTGATATTCAAATAATAAGTCATTCATAACAACAAAGTATATAACTAAAATCATTAACCAGAATACCAATTTATAATTAAAAACTGAACGTATAAAGAATCTTTTATTCTTCTTATATTTAAATATTTTATCTATTTCTTCTTTAATATTCAGTAAATTTTCTTTCAAATCTTTTCTAGTAACAGAACTTTTCTCATTAAATAATCTTTTCATTAAAGTTTCTTCTATTTTATTATTACCATCATATTCTTTAACTTTAGTAAGAACATATCCCTTTCTATCACTTTCGATACTTATATATCCTTTATTAGCTAAATAAAATACTAATGAAGAAATCTCTGTTTCCTTAAGTCCATCATTTAATACATAACCCACTTCTAAACTATTTACTTCTTCATCTAAATATAAACCAACTTGATTATTCTTTTTATTCTTTTCCTTCTTACCCATAAAACGTATAACTATTGTTAAAACCATAAAAGTAACAGGCAATACAAAAGCTATCCAAGTATTATTACTTATATTTAATGTAGTATTAACAAAATAATTATCTGGTAACAATATCTTAATAGCATATATACTTTCTGTTTTAACAACATCTGTAAATTTTCCTATAACACTATTATCTTCAACTTTATATTCTATATTATCTACTATATTTCCATTACCATCTACAAAAGATACATTATTTTTATCAAATTCTTGAGGTAGATTTATTTTAAAAGTATAATTATTTATTTCTACTTGATTATTATTAACTAAGTAAAAGAATACTTCATCGTTTCCTTTAATTTTATCTTTACCAACATTATACTTATATCCGAACTCAAATTCTTTCTCTGTTTCGCCCTGTTCTGCATTTCCTATAGTTACAACTTTTAATCCTTTTTTTATATATTCATCATATGAATCTGAAGCAGAAATATCACTTATAATTGCCCTCTTATTAATATTAGCCCCATCTGCTCTTTTATATTTATGTCTAAAAGGAATATCCATATCTATTGCTCTTACAGATCCTTTAAACTTACCTAAAAATTTTTCATTAACTTCATAAATATTATTAAGTTTTACATTTATCTCGCTATGAAAATTATCATAAAAATATGAACCAGTATCTGCTCCATCGAAAATACTTACTTCCATTGGAACACTTACTTCCAAAGTATAATACTTTACATCATCAATACTATAACCATCACTATTAGCTTGAACAACTTTAGTATAAGAAGCTCCATAATCCTTATATGCAATAATATCTTCGTTATATTCTTTTAAAACATTCTTAGCTCCATCATAAAAAGTATATTTAAGCTTTACATTTACATCTGAATCAAACCCATTTGTAAATCTTCCTATAATTTCAAACCTAGTTCCCTGATCAGTTCCTATCTTTACATATTTTATAACCCCAAAGTTTTCCAAAGTAATTTTATCTATATTAACCATAGTAACAGCTTTAGATTGTGGCATTAATTCACTATAATATTCTTCAGCATTTACTATTTTATTAAAAGAAATAAAAGAACAAATAAAGAATAAAAATATATACATTAATTTCTTTCTCATAGTTACCAACAACCTTCTATTATTCTTATAAAATTATATCATAAAAAAAAGAAGTAGTTAATACTTCTTTAAGATTTTATTTCTTCTTTTGAGTCTTTCTTATCTTCAACTATCTTTCTATACTTTGGAAAGAAATAAATAGATTCAATTGTAATTAAAATTCCTAATATAAATGGAGCAATACGCCATAAAACATTTCTTTTACCCACAATATTACTTTTATCTTTCTTATAATAATGTATTTTTATTTCGTCACCTATTTTATCACTAACTTTTCCCTTTACTTCTGTATCTAAATATTCAATATATTCCTTACCATCTATTTCATATTTAACAATAGGATTAAATTTCTTATCATTATCTGTAATAACTCCTTTAAAGATAACAGCATTTGCAGAAAACTGATTATTAACAAAAATATAATATTCAGCTACTTTATAAACTTGCATAAATGATAAACCTAAACCATAAATTAATATTACAATTCCCATAATTAACTTATAAAAATCTTTCATATACTTATCTTTTATTAAGTTATAAAATAATATTAAATCTATAATTATAACTATATTTATTATTATAACAGGATTTCTAAAAATATTTTCTAATGGATTCAAATAATCAGCTGTTATACAATTCTGTCCATATTCTTTAGAACAAAACATAACAATAGCATCATCATCTAAAATATCTAAGTTAACATCTCCCCCATAGAAGTCAACTAAAGAATTAATCTTTAATCCATCTTGTTTATAATATATAATCTTATGTTTATCAGCAATATCTGCATTCCATCTTAAATAAGTTGATAAAAAAAGTAAACCAAATAAAGAAACAAATATCATAAGACTTATTATTCTTATTTTCCTTTTCTTATCTTTCTTTTCTTGTTCTGTCACATCCATTACATCGGCATCTTTAATACTAACTTGTTTTTTCATAATATCACCTACTATATATATTATAACATATTAAATTTCTATTAATATATAAGAAGTATCATCTCTCACATCTTCATCTAACTTATTATTTATTCTATTTATAACATATTCACTATCAAACTCTTTATTTTCTTTAGGATATTCATAAAAATTATCATAATATCCATCAGAACATATTAATATTCTATCAATTTTATCTTTTTCTATCTTACCAAAATATCCATTATCTATACAATTATTATTTGTTGACCCGACTGGAAATCCTCCCTCTATATGAAGTTGTAAGATAAAAGTGTA
>DEUO01000119.1 GCA_002362595.1 Caryophanales bacterium UBA3260 | reverse complement strand
CAAATACTTTTATATTTATATTATTAAGATAAAATACTATCTTTCCATATATAAAAGAAAATACTAATAAAAACAATTGTACAAAAGAATTCACTATTTAAATAACTTTCCAAGTAAAGACTCTGTATCTTTCTTTTTGCCATCATCGTAAATCATTGAATTTATTGTCCCTTTTATACTTACATTACCTGAATGTGTATCTAACTTAACTATTTCTAAATTTTGTCCTTTTAACAAAATAATTCCCATTACACTCTCCATTAAGAATTCTTCACTATCAAAACTAATAATCTTATCTACACCAGTTAAATAAATTAAACTTCTATCTACCATCTTTACTTCATGTCTTGTATTGTCTAATACTTGATCCATTATTATCACCTAATAAAAGATATGCATAATTCTTTTATATATGAAAAAAACTTAAAGATTTTACTTTAAGTTTTAGATTTCAACTTTTACTAATTCTTCGCCAGTTTTTTTCATTTCTTCATATGCATTGAAAATAGCATCTTCAAACATTTTACGTGTTTCTTGGTTTACTGGATGAGCTATATCATCATAAACTCCTTCAGATACCTTTCTACTAGGCATAGCGATAAACATTTTATCATCACCTTGAATCAATCTGATTCCAGTAATAACGAATGCTTCATCTATTGTTACAGTAGCTATAGCTTTCATACGAGAATCTTCTTTTTCTTTATTGCGAAGAACTACTTTTGTAATCTTCATGTGTAACACTCCTCCCAAGTCTATCACTTTACTTTTACATATAAGTCTCAACTTATCTTAAGTTTATAGCAAAACGCATACAAAATCAAGATTTATTTTACATTAACCTTAATATTTCCTATTAAAACATCAGTATAAGTAAAACTTTTCTTACCATTCTTAGTAAGTAAAATAAAAACATTATTATAACATTCACTTATTATACCTTCATATATCTCCGTTTTATTCCTAAGACCTATTACCTTTATTATTGCTCTTTTACCATAATTAGACCTAATTAAATCACGTGATGTATATATTGTTCTCATCTAGGATACCCCACATACATAAGACCATTAACCATCAAACCACCCATACCATCTTTTCCATATTTAGTCTTTCCTAATAAATTTATTAAATCTATTACTTTACTTTTCTCTGTTAAAGATACTGTAGTTGCAATAATAGCAGGATCTAACGCATGTATATTAACTCTTTTAGGACTACTTGCAAAATCAGCACCTGCTTTTATTAATTCTTCATAATCACTTTGACAAGCGCCAGCGATAATTAATAGCTTTTCGTGACTCTTTTCATAAAGTCTAGCTTTTTGCACAGCTTTAATAAAATATTCAGAATTCTTATAATTATTTAAATCACTCTTATCGTTATTCTTTTTATAATAAGCATCATGTCCAGTAATAATTAAAATATCTGGTTTTATCTCTGTTAAATAATTACTTATATTAGATTCTAGCATCTCTTCTCTAACTGTCTTCCCAAAAGCTAAAACATGATTATTCTTATAAAACTTAAGACACTTTTCTAAATAATCACTATCACTATCTAAATGAAGAATTCTTGGTGGTAAATAAAAAAATTCATCTCGGTCCTTTTTTTCAAGAATTTCTTCTTTAAATAATTCATCTAAAAACTCATCTTTTCTATCTTCAGCTTTAACTATTACTAAATCAGATATTGGTGCATTCGCTATAAGTCTTAAATCAAACCCCTTTAAAATAGCAATATCTTCTTTTATTTCCACTATAACAAAAATAATATCATTATTATAACTATTCCTAGTGACATAATCTCCTACTTTAAAATTCATCTAATCACCCAAAAAAATATATGATTTATTAATAAAAATATTACTGATATAATAAATTTAGGTGATATATATATGAAAGAAATTACAGTAAAATGTCCTGCTAAAATAAATCTATTTTTTAATATTATCGGCTTAGATGAAAGAAACTATCATTTAGTACATGGCTTAAATCAAAGTATATCTATATATGATATATTAACAATAAAAATAAATAATACTAATTCTATAAACATCAAATGTAATGATTCATCTATTCCTACTGATGAAAAAAATAGTATATATAAAGCAGCTAAACTATTCCTAGACTATACTAAAATTACAACAGGACTAGATATCTATCTCGAAAAAAATATTCCTACTGAAGCTGGTTTAGGAGGAGAAAGCACAGATGCAGCAGGTACCATATCTGCTCTAAATATAATATTTAATACTAATCTTTCCAAAGATGAGCTAAATAAAATTAGTTATCAAACGTCATGTGACGTGCCTTTCTGCATAGAAGGCGGATCAAAAGAAGTAAAAGGTTGTGGGCAAATAGTAATTCCTTGGCAAAATCCTTACTCTTACTATCTTGTTATAACCCCTAACATCGGTCATAGTACAAAAGAAATGTTTAATTTATATGATAATAAAATTACCAAATATAAAAAGTTAAAACCAACTATCGGTCATAACGATTTTCATCTAATATTAAATAATGATATAAAAGAATTAATAACTAAAATAAAAAAAGAAACTAAAGCTAAAACAGCAATGCTTACAGGTAGTGGCTCATCTATAATAGCTATATTTAATAATAAAGATGAATTAGATAACGCCTATAATATAATAAAAAACGAGCTAAATAATACATATAAAATAGCTAAGACTCAAAATGTTTCTGGTATTGAAGAAATAAAAAAGTAAGTATTTCTACTTACTAAGTTCATTAGACATATCAATAAAACAATCTAATGGTATATTTTCTGCTCTACAAGTTAAATCTAAATTATATTTTTCTAATACTTTCTTAACTATTTCAAGATTATATCCTTTTAAATTATTATTAATAGTCTTTCTCTTCATATGAAAAGAATCAACTACTAATTTATTAAATAATCCCTCATCAATAACTTGAATCTTACTAGTATTTTTAACTAACTTAATAACAGCACTATCTACATTCGGAGCAGGATCAAAACATTTTCTTGATACAAATAATAATTTCTCTATATTATAGTAATAATTTAAATATACAGTAACAGCTCCATAATCTCTACTACCTGGCTTTGCACTAAATCTATCTGCTACTTCATTTTGAACCATTAAAGTCATTTCTTTAACATCCAACTTACTATCTATAATCTTCTTTAGAATAGGAGTTGTTATATAATAAGGTAAATTAGCTATAACATATAAATTATTAAACTTTATTCCTTCTAATTCTTTACTTACATCAACATCCATAAAATCTTTATAAACAATCTTAGTTTTATCATCAACAAACTTTTTTAAGTAATTTTCTACTCTTTTATCTATTTCAAAACATATTAAATTAGCTTTATATAATTTTAAGAATTTAGTTAAAGCTCCCTGACCAGGGCCTATTTCGATTACTAAATCATCTTCTTTAACATCAGTACTATCTATAATACTTCCTAAAACTCTAGTATCTTTTAAAAAATTCTGACCTAAACTATGTTTATGCTTAAATTCGCCCATTCTATTCCTCTTTTCTACCAACCTTCTCTTAAAACATCATACGTTATTTTATGACGTCCAACACTCTTACGAGCATCATTTTCAGTTGGCATTAACAAGTCGATATCTCTTCCTAAAACTCCACGATCTAGTACAATTGCATATACAGGATTCTTCGATATTGACTTTAAATTAAACCTTATGATACTTCCGCAAGGAAGTTGTTTTGAAGATGCAACAATTCTTACATTACCATACTGATTATCTTTATAAGTAACTACTCTATTTTTATATACATTATATGAAGTTTTACAAGCAAGAGTTCCATTACATAAAGGACAATCAGCAGCATAACCTGTTAAATCTCCACTATAACTTTTATATTCTTGTACAGGTTCCTCAGGTACTACCTTCTCTTCATTCTTTTTAGCATTTGCTGTCATACCTAAATTGACATTAAAATTAAAATTTTCTGTTCTAACAGAAAGCAACTCACTTCTAGTAGAATTAAGTAAACAAATTACTCCTACTATAAAACATATTTTAATTCCCTTTAACCCCATCTTTATCCAGTTAATTTTTTTCATAAAATTCACCTCAAAAGATAGGATTTATCTTAACACACTTATAACCTAAATGTCAAAACACCTCTTAATATTGTCATTAGTTACCATGGATAATTCTTCCATACTTATTCCTTTTATATTACATATAAATTCTGCAATATCATTAATATGAGAAGAATCATTCTTTTCTCCTCTATAAGGAACAGGAGTTAAATAAGGAGAATCAGTTTCTAATACAATATTAGTTAATTCTAACTTAGAAATTACATCTTTTAAGTTGCAATTCTTAAATGTAATAACACCATTAATTCCAAGTAAAAAACCCATTTTTATATAAATACAAGCAGTTTCATAACTACCACTAAAACTATGAATCACACCCCTTACATGATGCTTCTTTAAAATCTCTATGGTATCTAAAGTTGCATCCCTACTATGGATAATAACTGGTTTATTAACACGTTCTGCTAACTCTAATTGCTTTTCAAATAATTCTATCTGTTTATCTTTATTTTCCTTTGTCCAATAATAATCTAAACCTATCTCACCTATTGCAACAATCTTATCATCATTTATATGTTCTTCTATAAACCTTAAATCTTCTTTAGTATAAGTATCTGCACTTTCTGGATGAATCCCTAAAGCCCCATACATAATTTGATATTTAGAAACACTATCTAAAACTTCTTTATTAGATTTATCATCACACCCGTTATTAATAATCTTATCTATATTACTCTTACTAATTTTATCTATAATAAAATCTAAGTCGTCGTAATACTCTTTATAAATATGACAATGTGTATCAACTAACATAATAATCACCTTCTCTATTTTATCAAATAATCATAATCGATCACTTAAAAAATTATAATATAAAAGTTAAAAAAACAAATAAAAATATTTCCATAATAATTTTTACAATACTAACAAGGATTCCATATATAGCAAGAACAGCACCTTTTTCACTTTTCTTTTTTGACAGAATAATACCTACTATACATAACACTATACCAACAATAGATATAATAAAAGACATAATAAAACCTATCAAACAAAGAGTATTAAGTTTCTTTTTATGAACAACTTTAAGCGCTTGTTCTTCCTCGTACTGCTTTTTCATATCTTCAATAGTTACATAAAAATTAGTTCTGCAACTAGGACATATAACAGCCGAATCATCACATTCACGTCCGCAATTTCTACAAATTTTCACATAAATCACTTCACTTAAATTTAAGATATCACAACAAAAACACATAAACAATATTTATAGCAATACAATTGTAAACTAAAATAATTATTATTTCCCAATTTTAGTTTCAAACAAAGAAACATTTCCCAGCACTATTTATATTTCCCAACTCTATAAAATTCAAAAATTTTTATTTCCCAGGAAATAAAAAAGACTTAATCAACTAAGTCTTTCAGAATACATATAAATATTTTTAATAGCTAATTATTCAATAAAATCAATATCTAAAATGAAATATTCTATTCTTTTACATCAATTCTATCAAATAAATGAACAGGTTCAGCTAACTTATTTCCTACCTCTAATTTACCAAATTCCTTAGTACTTTCAATACCTTTTTCTTCAGTTACAAGTTGCTTAAATATCTTATCAGCAGTTTCAGGTAAGAAAGGTGACAAATATACACCACAAATTCTTATACTTTCTAATAAATTATATAATACTGTACCTAATCGCTCACGCTTACTATCATCTTTAGCTAAACTCCAAGGCATTGTATCATCAATATATTTATTACATTTTCTAAGAACATCAAATATTTCTTGTAAAGCTTCACCAACTTTTAATTCTTTCATCTTACCGCAAACTTTACTATTTAAATCTAAAACATTATTAATTAAATCTTTATCTAAATCTTCATTATTATTTCCTGGTTGAATAATACCATCAAAATACTTGTGATTCATACTTACAGTTCTATTAACTAAATTTCCCAAGATATTTACTAAATCGCCATTTATTCTTTCAATTAATAAATCCCTTGTAAATACTCCATCTGCAGCAAATGGTATTTCGTGCAAGAAATAATATCTTACTGCATCTACACCAAACTCATTAACTAAATCATCAGCATAAATAACATTTCCCTTTGACTTACTCATTTTACCATCTGCCATAATTAACCAAGGATGTCCAAATACCTGTTTCGGTAAAGGCAAATCTAAACTCATTAAGAAGCAAGGCCAATAAATAGTATGAAATCTTATAATATCTTTACCTATTAAATGCAAATCAGCTGGCCATCTATATTTAAATTCTTCTGTTGATTCATCAAAATCAAAGCCTATATTAGTAATATAATTAGTTAATGCATCTAACCAAACATATATAACATGTTTAGAATCGAAATCTACTGGTATTCCCCAATCAAATGAAGTTCTAGATACACATAAATCTTGTAAGCCTGGTTTGATAAAATTATTTATCATTTCATTCTTACGAGCAGGTGGCTGTATAAACTCATCATGCTCTTCTATATATTTTTCTAATTTATCCTGATATTTAGATAACTTAAAGAAATAAGCTTCTTCTTTTTTAGGTTGTACTTCTCTACCACAATCTGGACATTT
>DEUO01000172.1:834-2583 GCA_002362595.1 Caryophanales bacterium UBA3260 | reverse complement strand
TCTACTCTAAGGGGTGCAGTTCAAAAAAGATAGTATTTTTTATCTTTAATATCATAAAAAACTTTAAAAATTAATAACATATTGCTATAATGATTGTAGGAGGTAATGGTATGAGAACAAAAACTGGAGAAAATGTTGAAAACACAGAAAATATTGTACCAGCAGAAAAAAGAAAAACAAAAATTAATTATTATCTAGATGTAGCAGAAGCAATTATAGATCGTGGAACATGTATAAGAAGAAATTTCGGCGCAATAATTGTTAAAAACGATGAAATAATCTCTACTGGATATGTAGGAGCTCCAAGAGGTCGTAAAAATTGCTGTGATTTAGGATATTGTACTAGAGAAAAACTAAACATTCCTCGTGGAGAAAGATATGAATTATGTCGTAGTGTACATGCAGAACAAAATGCTATAATAAGTGCCGAACGTTCTAAAATGATTGATTCTACTTTATATCTTGTAGGTAAAAATTATAGTGATGGTACATATGTAGAAAAATCTAATCCATGCTCATTATGTAAGAAAATGATAATAAATGCTGGTATAAAAGATATATATATACGTGATAGCAAAGATGAATTTCGTCATGTATGGGTAATGGATTACGTAGAAAATGATGATTCATTAACAGGAGTAAAAGGTTATTAGACCTTTTTTTTATTACCTAATTTTGTTATAATTAATAACTGGAAGTGATTACTATGAAATTACCAAATTTAAAAGAGGCAAGTAAAAGAACTAAAAATGAAACAGAATACATATATTTAAATCAAGACTATAATAAAAATTTATTTAAAAATCAAAAATATTTCTTAAGAACATACGGCTGCCAAATGAATGTTCATGATGGTGAAGAAATAGCTGCTCGCTTAGAATCTCTAGGTTTTAAGCCCGCTACAGATATAACAGAAGCTGATATAGTAATACTAAATACATGTGCTATCCGTGAAAATGCTCACGATAAATTATATGGTTTCTTAGGTCGTTGTAAACATGAAAAAGAAAAAAACAATCCTAATCTTATTATTGGTATATGTGGTTGCATGGCTCAAGAAGAAAATGTTGTACAAGAATTAATTAAAAAACATCCTTATGTTGATATTGTATTTGGTACTCATAATATCCATGAACTACAAGATTTAATTATAAATCGCCAAGAAAAACAAAATATCGAAGTTCTTTCATGTGAGGGTAATGTCTACGAAAATGTTCCATATAAAAGAGATTCTAATATCAAAGCATGGGTAAATATTCAATATGGTTGTGATAAATTCTGTACATATTGTATAGTTCCATATACAAGAGGAAAACAAAGAAGTCGTAGAAGTAAAGAAATAATTAAAGAAGTAGAAGACCTAGTTAAAAAAGGTTATAAAGAAGTAACATTATTAGGACAAAATGTTAATGCTTATGGTAAAGACTTAGAAGATGAATTAGACTTTGCTGATTTACTTGAAAAAGTAGCTAAAACAAATATTGCTCGCCTTCGCTTCGTAACAAGTCATCCTTGGGACTTTACTGATAAAATGATTGATACTATAGCTAAATATGAAAATATCATGCCTTATATTCATTTACCATTGCAATCAGGTTCTTCAAATATATTAAGATTAATGGGACGTCGTTATACAAAAGAAGAATATTTAACTTTATATAACAAAATAAAAGAACGTATCCCAAATTGTTCTATAACTACAGATATAATAGTAGGTTTTCCTAATGAAACAGAAGAAGATTTTAAAGA
>DEUO01000172.1:0-561 GCA_002362595.1 Caryophanales bacterium UBA3260 | reverse complement strand
AACAGAAGAAGATTTTAAAGAAACTCTAGAAGTAGTAAATAAATGTGAATATGATAGTGCATTTACCTTTATCTATAGTCCTCGTGAAGGAACACCAGCTGCTAAAATAATAGATAAAATTACTCTAGAAGAAAAAGAAAAACGTTTACAAGAATTAAACCAATTAGTAAATAAATATAGTTTAAAAGCTAATCAAAAATATCTAAATAAAGTAGTACCCGTATTAGTAGAAGGAATAAGTGAAAAAGATTCTAATAAAGTATTTGGTTATACAGACACTATGAAATTAGTAAATATAATTAATGCTCATGATAAAATAGGCAAAATAATTGATGTAAAAATAACTGATGCTAAAAGCTTCAGTCTTGATGGAGAGGCAATCTAAAGAGTACTAAACTCTTTTTCTTTAATAATAAATAAAAGGTGATATATATGAAAAAATTAATAATAATCTTAATAATTGCCATACTATTAACAGGATGTACTAAAGAAGAGACAACTTCTATAACAGAATTATATCCAATATATAATGAAATAGATGTAAAATTAAATCTTATGTTT
>DEUO01000055.1 GCA_002362595.1 Caryophanales bacterium UBA3260 | reverse complement strand
CTTTAGAAAATATTGAAAAATATATTAATGATATCGTAGGAGTACGTATCGTATGTGCCTTTAAAGAAGATATATATGAACTAATAGATATTATTAGAAATAGTAAAACTATAACTATAATAAAAGAAAAAAACTTTCTAGATAATCCTAAAATATCAGGATATCGTAGTTATCATCTAATTGTTGAAGTACCAGTAGAACTTATAAACGGAGAAGAACTAGTAAAAGCTGAGATTCAAATAAGAACTATGGCTCAAGACTTATGGGCTAGTCTAGACCATAAGCTAAGATATAAAAACGAATATTGTAGTGACGATATAAGAAAAAAACTATTTTCTATAAGTGAAGAATTAAATAATATTGATGATGAAATGAATAAATTATTAAATATCGAAAATAACATAAAATTAATAGAAGGTGATTAATAATGAATATGGAAATCCTAAACTTTAAAAAATTATTTATTAAATTACAAGTATATTCTAACAAAATACCTAAAACAAAGACTTATCTTTTACCATTATATAACATAAAAAATAACTAATTATTACTATCCGTGTTATAATACATATATTTAAAGGGGGAGAAATTATGAATACTAGAGAAGAAATATCTAAATTTTCTAAACTTCGCCCTCTATCTATCGGAACTTTCGGCTACGGCTCTGCTGTTTTTAAACAAGCTAATGTTAATGGAAACTGCGAATCTCCAGCTATAGATATAATCTTTGTTGTCGAAGACTTAAAGATTTGGCATCAAAAAAATATGTATATCAATCCTAGTGATTATTCCCTAATTGGTCGTCTTCATCTAAACTATTCAAGTAATACAAGATTAAAAGGAAGAAATAGAATAACTTATCTAAGTAATATTAAAGAAGCTAATAGAACATTTAAATATGGTGTTATTGAAGTCGAAGACTTTATTAGAAGTTTAGAAACATGGGAAAATATTTTTGTTGCAGGTCGTTTTCAAAAGCCAATATTAAAAGTATCAACGACTGAAGAAATAGATAAAGCTATTAATTATAATCGTCATTGTGCACTACTTATTGCTTCTATCTTAAGTGCTGAAAAAACAACTATTTACTCTTTATATAATATATTATGTGGTCTATCATACTATGGTGATGCTCGTATGTCATTTGCTGAAAATCCTCATAAAGTAAAAAACATCGTCGAAGGCAATTTTAAAGAACTATTAAAAATTTATAATCTTCAAGAAAATTTCCTTATAATAGACAGCAACGGAAATATAACTATTAATCATCAGATTCTGTTACAACATATTACTGATCTTCCTGTATCTTTACTTGCATATTTATCTGAACAAAACATTGACTTTAGAGACATTGATGATCTACGTATAGGAATATATTCTTTCTTACATGAACGTAACAAACAAGAAAGTATAGCTCAAATAACTGAAGGAATAAAATCTAATGGTATTATAAATAGTATTCCTTATATTGCTTCAAAAATAAAAAAACACTTTAGATAACATCTAAAAATCTTTTTTTAAAATCTTTCTTGTATATAAAACGAATGTTTGATATAATATTTTACAATGGTGATGTTATGGATATAAAATATTACAGTATAACAGCTCTTAATAGAGCAATTAAAAATATGTTTGATAGTAAACCAGAATTAAATAGAGTTTATATAAAAGGTGAAATAAGTAACTTCAAACATCATAGTAGAGGACATTTCTATTTTACTTTAAAAGATGAAAATAGTCGTATAGCTGCTGTCATGTTTGCTACCCAAGCCAAAAATATTAATTTTGAACCAGAAGATGGAATGAAAGTTTTAGTATGTGGTCGTGTAACTGTCTATGAAGCAACTGGTGGCTATCAAATATATGTAGAACAAATGGATTTAGATGGTATAGGCAATCTTTACTTAGAATATGAAAAATTAAAGAAAAAATTAGAAGCTGAGGGCTTATTTGATCAAGCTCATAAAAGACCAATTCCTAAATTTCCTAAGAAAGTTGGTATTATAACTGCTCCAACTGGAGCCGCAATAAGAGATATCTTAAGCACAATAAAAAGACGATATCCTATCTGCGAAACAATTCTTTTTCCCGCTTTAGTACAAGGAGAAACAGCAAAATATAGTGTAGTAGAACAGCTTAATAAAGCTCAAGAATTTGATTTAGATGTTATAATATGTGGTCGTGGTGGTGGTTCTATAGAAGACCTATGGGCCTTTAACGAAGAAATAGTTGCACGTGCAATTTACAATTCCAAAATACCAGTAATTTCTGCTGTAGGTCACGAAATCGACTTTACAATTGCCGACTTTGTCGCTGATCTTCGCGCTCCAACCCCAACTGGAGCTGCTGAAATGGCTGTTCCTAACTTAGTCGATTTAAAAACATTAATTAATCAATACAAAATTCGTTTAAATGAAAACGTAAAAAATATCATAAATTATAATACTAAGAGATTAAATAGTATAAAAGATTCATATATCTTAAAAAACCCACTAGCATTATATGAAGTAAAAGAACAAAAACTAGATGGCTATATAGATCGATTAAATACTTATATACTAAATACAATAAATGAAAATAAAATTCGTTTAAATAACATAAAAAACTCATATGTTCTAAAAAATCCTTTAGCACCATATGAAATAAAAAAAGAAAAACTAAATACATATCAAGAACTATTAAAGAAAATTATTACTAACAAAATAAGTGATAATCATCATCGTTATATTTTAACTATTGAGAAATTAGAACTACTTAATCCGCTCAATATCTTAAATAAAGGATACAGCCTTGTAACAAAAGATGATAAAGTAATAAAAACAACAAAAGATATTTTACCAAAAGATATTATAAATATAAAAATGCATGAAGGCAGTATTACTGCAATAGTAAAAGAAATAGAAAATTAAGGAGAGTGTAATAATGGCAAAAACAGTAGAAAAAAGTTTTGAAGAAAATCTAGTAGAATTAGAAAATATTGTTAAAGAACTAGAATCAGGTAATGTTGATTTAGATAAAGCTATCGCTAAATATAGTGATGCCATGCAACTAGCTAAAGAATGTAACGATAAATTAAATAACGCTACAGAAAAAGTAAACCAAATATTAAAGGAAAATGGTGAACTAGAAAACTTTGAAATAGAAGATTAAATCTTCTTTTTTAATTTTTAAAACTTTTAATTTATCTTTTATTATGATAGTGATATAATCATATTATAGAATTAGAGGTGAATAGTGTGGCTACTACTAAAAAATCAAATAATGAAAATAAACCAAAAAAAGAATTAAAAGAAAAGAAAATAGCAACCACAAAAGAAGTAGAAAATAAGGATAAAAAAACTACTTCTGTAACAAAAAAGATAGATGAGAAAAAAGTTGAAGAAAAACCACCTATCAAAAAAGGAAAAACAATTGAAATAGTCAAAAACGAAAAAAAAGAAAATAAACCCAAAAAAGTAAGTAAGAAAAAAGAAAGTGAAATAGCAGAATTAGAAAAAACAACAGTTTTTGCATCTGCAGAACTTCAAGCAAAAGAAGAAAAAGAAATAAAAAAAGCTTTAAAAAAGCAACGCCGTAGTGAAATATTAAAAGAAATCCGCGCATTTTTAATCCTTGTAATAAGTATTGGTCTTATCGCCTTTGGTGTTTGGTATTGGTATACTCACTTTTATAATCCTGAACCAAAACGTGATCAAGCTTATGAAAAAGAAGAGAAAAAAGTTGCTGAATATAAAACTATTAAGTATTCTTTAGTAAATAAAGAAGACTATTTAGATCTTATCAGTGAAAAATATCTTATCGAACGTGATAAAGAGTATATCTATAAAGTAATGGATTTAAAAGGTGATGTTCTTTTTGAAGGACGCGAAAGCTTTGATTATATCTATGAAGGCTTAGATAACGAACTATATGCTTACAAAGTAAGTGGCATGTCATATGAAAACATCATTGAGCTTTACAAGCTAGAAGACAAAGAATTTAACAAAATAAATACTATCTCTGAAAGCAACGTAACATGGAAACCAATTATTTATAAAGACGAAACATCTGATGAAAAGCTATTAGGATTCTCAGGCTTATTAAATACATATGATTCAGAAATGAATAGAGTAACAGAAACTAAAATAATTTCATTAGATACTAAAGAACATACTTTAAAAGATACTTACTTAGAAGGTGAAAACACAAGTAATGAAAACATTTTAACGTACGATTCTGATTATATTATTATGTATAAAGTTAATAATAACAAAAAGAATTATGGTTTATATAGTATAAAAGAAGGTAAAGAAATAATATCTCCTCAATATGAAAGACTATATACATCAGGTATAAACTATATTGCAATAAAAAATAATAAATCAGGTATTATATCAAGCAAACTAAAAAGAATAGTAGATTTCCAATATGACTTTATAGAAGATCATAAAGATTACTATGTAGTAAGTAAAAACAACAAACTAGCTATAATGGATGAAGACTATAAACTAGTAACAGATTTCATCTTCGATTATCAAACAACAAACGACCTAACATCATATAAATATAATGTAAAAGACGATGAAATAAATACATTTAAATCTATTAAGAAAAACAATAAATATATATTAACAATAAATAATGGTGAAGAATTAGGACATAAATATTCTAAACATGAAACATATATCATAAATAAAAATGGTACATATGAAACAATTTCTGATAACGTGTTTAACGCATCAGAATGTACCTCATTAGTATACTCTTATAATACCGATAAAAAAGAATATACAATTTATGATTCTAATATCAAACCATTATATAAAATAAACTTAAGTGAATATGACTATAATAGCTATCCAGAAATCAAACTATTAAACGAAAACACTCTTGTAATAAATATTAATAGTAACATCTATTATAATTATGAAACTGGTGTAGAAATAGAAAAACCTCTTGATTATCAAACATCTATAAATGGTATAACTATTGATTACAATAACAATGACAAAACAGTATCATATCAAGTAAATAATGAAATAGTAGCTACAATACCAGTAGATATTGAAGAAGATAATACATATTTTAATAAAATAAATG
>DEUO01000043.1 GCA_002362595.1 Caryophanales bacterium UBA3260 | reverse complement strand
TCACCTAAGATAATAACAAATGGAATATTTTCTTTATTACAATAATCTAGACTTTTCTTAATCTTTTTATTATTCATTTCAATATCTACTTTATATCCTAGTTCTCTTATTTTATTTGCAAGAGATAATGAATATTTTTCTGTACCAAGTGGAATTATATATAAATCTATAGCATTATTACTAGATAGTTCTTCATTATTTTTTAGCAATTCAAATATTGATGTTAAGCCAAAACTTATTCCAACTGCAGGGTATATTTCACCATCATCTATAAATTCAGTAATCATTTTATCGTATCTTCCACCGCCACCGATAGCACCAGGTAATTTGCCGTTAGCTTCATATACTTCGAAAACATTGCCTGTATAGTAGTCTTGACCACGAGCTAGAGATGAAGTAAATTCACAATATTCTTTAATATTAATTGCATTTATATAATCTTCTAAGTTATTAAGTTCTTCTAAGCCTTTTTGAATTTCTCCTATTTCACTATTTTTGAATATTTCATTTAGTTTTTCTAGAGACATGTTAAAACTATCTAGTAATTTTAAAGCTTGATTATATGATAAACCAATATTAGTTAGTTCTTTTAAGAAGTCTTCTTCACTTAATTTATCTATCTTGTCTACTATAGTTATTGTTGGTGAAATTAATTGTTCCTCTACTCCACAATTCTTTATTAAGCCGCGCATTAGGTTTCGTGAATTATATTTTATTTTTATTTCTATACCTAATTTAGTAAATGCTCTGACGTATAAACTTAATAGTTCTGCTTCTATCATTTGGTTAGATAGACCGACAACGTCTACATCACATTGAGTAAATTCTCTATCTCTCCCTACTTTTACAGGGCCATCTCTAAATACTTTATTTATTTCATATCTCTTAAATGGTAATTTTAGTTCATTTTTATTTAAGGCAATGAATTTAGCAAATGGTACTGTTAAATCATAACGTAATCCTAAGTTTCTATTGCCTTGATCTTTTAGTTTATATATTTCGTTTAATATGTCATTATTTTCGTCATATTTACCGGCTAACATATCAAAGTAACATAGTATTGGGGTTTCTATTGGTAAGTAACCATATTCTTCGAAAGTACTTTTTAAAACTCCATTAATATAATTTCTAATTTTTTGTTCTTTAGGTAAGAAATCGTAACCACCTTTAACATTTTGGATTTTCATATTTATCTATTCTCTCTTTCTTCTACTAATTTTAGAGCTTTTTTTAAGGCTTCTTTTGGTGTTTTAGCACTTAGGCATTTTAATCTATTGCGCTCATCTATGTATTTATTAGATAGTTTTTTAGCCCAGCCGCCAAATTTATCAACTGTTATAATAGGTATATTAGCTTGGTATGCTATTGCCATTTCTGTTAAGGTTCCAGAGCCTCCACTAATAGCAATTATTACGTCGCATGATAGAATTAAGGTAAATTCTCTTCCGCCGCCTAGTTCTAGACCACATGGAATTAATATTGTTGGTCGAAAGTCGCCGTAAATGTCACCTTTTTTGCCATATGTTATTCCAACGGTTATTCCACCATTTTTACTCGATTCAATTGCTGCTGTTGTTGATAGCGAACTATATTCTTTTTCTGCTCCATATACTAAAATATTGCCACTTTCGGCGATTAAACCTCCTAGTTCTTTAGCGAATTCTTCAGCTTCTTTGCTATAATTTAAATCCGCTGCTGAGCCCATGATACCGATTTGTAATTTTTTCATATTTTTTTCCACTCCTTTTTTAACGTTTTTACAACTTCTTCTTTATCATCAGTATTACTAATTTTTTCTGGTAAGTCTTCGATAAGTATTTTTCTTTTTGATAGTCTTTCTATCTCTGACCAGAGTAACATGCTTCTAGCTAGACAGCTCTTAGAAAAATCTAATTTATCTCTTTCAGGGATTGAAGCTCTTTCTACAGGATTTCCATATGGAATAAAATAAGGCGCTTTATAAATTGTTTTGTCTTTTCCCAAGATTGATATACCAGACTGAGCTATACCAAAGTAAAAATCTCTTTCACATATTTGATCAGTTACTTGTTCAGCTAATAAATAACCACATTTTAGTTTTTTTGGTAAAAAACTATTAAATTCTTGATAAGCACTAGTTGTTGAAATAGCACTTCTAATACCAATTACTCTTATATTATACTTACTAAATATGCTTATTACCTTTTTTAAAACTGAGCCACTAAAGACAACGTCATCAGCTAATATAATACTTTTTGATCCGTTTGCTAAAAGATAACTGGCTATACGTTTTATTTGAAGTTCGACGGAGTCAAACTTATTAGAATTATTTCTAGATACTAATTCTTTAGATCCGTCTAGTCTTGTACAATCTAAGAATATTATATATTTATTATCAATCTTTAAATAAATCTTATCTAAGGAGACAATGGGGATACACCTTATAAACATCTCTTAATGAATTTTCTAAGCTTTCTTGCATTTCTGATTCAGAAATGATAGTAACTCTATTATTGAATATTCTTTTTGTTTCATTTAGAAAACTTTTTCTTAAAAAATTTATTGTGTTTTCTCTTGGTACTACAAGACCATTAGTTTGATAGTTAAAATCTAAAGCATTTTGACCTTCTAAGATAGTTTTTATATCATTACTAAAAACTATTCCATCTTCTATTTTTTTCATATTTTTTTCCTCTTTCTAATTTTATTATTTAAAAAAGCTATACAGTATAGTACCTGTATAGCTTTAAGTTTTTATATCTTAAGTAAATACAAGCACCACAAATAGCACTTGTACCTACGATTTTTAGTGTCGTATTAACAAGTGCAGATTATTATGATGATGTAATTTACTAATTAACACTTTTAACATAGTAATCTTCCTTTCACGTCTTAATAATAATACTTATTTTTTATTTTGTCAAAATTTTTTTAAAAAATAGTTAGATATTATTATCTAACTATTGACATTATAATATATTATTTAATGTTTGGACATTGCGGGCTTGGTAACCTTTATCAGTTTCAATAAGGTCAAAGTAAACGTTATCTCCTTGATTTAGGGTTTTATATCCATCATGCATTATTGCTGAATAATGCACGAATATATCTTCATTTTCTTTATACTCTATAAAGCCGTATCCTTTCTCATTGTTAAACCATTTTACTTTACTTTCCATTTTAATTCTTCCTTTCTAATACTTTTCTATTATTACATACTCTATTGTCGAAAAATGTCGAAAAAAGGAAAAAATTAATTTTTTAATATCCATTTAATAATTTCTTTTTTTATAGCATAATATTCTTCTTCTGAAAATTGCATATTAGCTATACAGAATTTTTTATTGGCAATATGAGAACAAAACATGCATTCATAGAGATTGAAACAGTCTTGAATAAAGTAGGAATTGCTTATTTTATTAGAACATATAACATTGTAAGAGTTACTACAGTCTTTAGAATCGTCTGTACGAATACAAAATGAACATGTCCCTGATCTTTGGGAAGCCAGAAGATATTCACTATTACCACATGAATCACAGAATATTAAGTATTTTGATGAGCTACAATCAGATGAACGATAGACATTTTGACAACCATATATAGTATCACTTTCACTTACATCAACTGAGTCATATACTCTTTCGGTTGTTGTATAATTTATTGTATTCCATATTTTTATTATGTCCTCTAAACTGGTTATGTTTTGTTTTTCTAACATCCATCCTATTTCAGTATCTCTTTTTTCCATATTTTCTAAAGTAATATAATTGTTAGAATTTATTGAATCAGCCCATGTTGTTTCGCCTGTTATTGTATCACGAACTTCTTTAGGTAATTTTATATCGAAAGCTAATTTTTCGTGAATTTCATTTAAAGTATATGGATTATTGGTACCGAATACATTAATAAATATTTGATTAATTGATTTCATTATTTCATTATTTTTCATTATTTAACCACCACTCTACTTGAAGATGTTTGTTTTAATAAGTCTTTTAAACTAGTATTATCAATATTAAAATTTAGAAGATTTGAACTGCTTTTTTTAGATTTTACTATATCAATTTTATTATATTGTTTTTTTTCTTTTAGAGGGAGAGGAGAAAAATCTAAAGTACGAGCTTTAAAACAAGGTGTTAATAGCTTATTTGAACTTATTCTTACTAAGCATTCGCGATTATTTAAATTGCTTAAGATATTAATTTTTTCTTCTTTTTGTTCTTCGGGACTTTTATCAGAAATACTAGGAATCTTTATATCTAAATGATTTACTAATAAAGAAGCATCACTTCTTGATACACGAAAAATATAATAATTAATAACATTAGCAAATATGGCATCTTTTAATGAAGATGAAATTTGGTTGAAATACTGAGAAGCTAATATTAAAGATAAATTGTATTTTCGTGATTCTGATAGAAAACGGCATAAAATATTATTTTCTATTACAGGGACTTCATCAATAATAAATATAATATGTTCTTTTATTGTCATATTTTGAATTAAAGTTAGAAGTTGTTGCATTATGAAGCCGGAAATAGTTTTAGTTACTTTCTCTCCTAAAGTAGTCATATCTAAAGAAAATAAGGTAATAAAATTGTTAGATATTACATCTTTTAAAGAAAAACTTGGTTCAGTTTGATTAAATACAGGTATCATTTCCATTTCATCAATAAAAGATATTATAGGAGAAATAGCTTCACCATAAGATTTGGTCTTTAAGTCATTAAAGTCATTTAGAAAGAAATTAATTACACTTTCTGGAATTATACTTTTAGAATCATTAATAAGACTAGTACGATATACTGAATCGAGAATAATTTTTTTTAAGTTTATAAAATTAAATTGATGAGTAGATAATAATAAATAAATAGAATGGCGTAATACTCTTTCTAATTTTGAATTATATTGATCACTAATTAATGTTTTAAATAAATCTAAAGTTAATTCAGTTGTAGCTATATAGTCGTTTGAATTTGAAGCGAATAAATCAATGCTTTCTTCAATACTTTTAAAATTTATAGTATGAGCTAAGGCGCCAATATCATTTTCAATAGAGGCGTGTGGATCAATCATAACTATTTTATAATTATCTTTATAAGTATCATTAGTTGTTTTAATAAAAGAACTTATATATTTAGATTTTCCACTACCAGATGCACCGATTATTAACGAATGTTTGGCAAAATCAACATTATTGTTATCAAGATAGAAAGATCCATCTAAGTAAGGAAATGTATCTACTTTTAGAGTAGAATTTATAGTATCAGTTTTTAGAGTATGTAATATTTTAGAAATGTCAAAATATTTGGGTGTTTTTTTATAAGAATAAATATTATTCTTTTTAAAATCTACAGATAAAATATTACAAGGAATAGATAATAATACTTTACTTCTAATTAATTTATTTTTATAGT
>DEUO01000026.1 GCA_002362595.1 Caryophanales bacterium UBA3260 | reverse complement strand
AATTATTAAAATAAAAATGATATAATTATATAGAATTAGATGGAGTAAAATTATGCTAGATAAAATATTTAAATTAAAAGAAAATAAAACTAATATATTAACTGAATTAATTGCTGGAATAACTATCTTTATTTCTTTATCATATATTATATTTATAAATCCCGCAATTCTATCTCAAACAGGTATGGATTATAATGCTGTTTATACTGCAACTATTATAACTTCTATTATAGGAACTCTTATAATGGGATTAGTTGCTAATGTACCATATGTTCAAAGTGCTGGTTTAGGAATTAATGCCTTATTTACATATACTATATGTGGTACTTTAGGTTTTACATGGCAACAAGCCCTTGCTATGGTTTTTATCTGTGGTATTATAAATCTATTCATAACTGCAACAAGTATTAGAAAAAAACTAATAAAAGCAATTCCTATATTCTTACAAGATGCCATAACTGTTGGAATAGGTTTATTTATCACTTTTACTGGATTCCGTAACGCTAACTTCCTTGAGTATTCCATTTCTAATATAAGTAACGGAATAGCTACCTCATCATCAGTAATTCCAAGTCTTTCTAATTTTAACAATCCAACCATTATTTTAGCTTTAATAGGTTTAATCATAACAACTATTTTAGTCTTAAAAAAAATAAAAGGAGCATATTTAATAGGTATTATTTTAACGACTCTTATAGGTATCCCCCTAAAAGTAACTCCTTTACCAGACTTTTCTAATTATACATTTCTTCCATCTATCAAACCAACTTTATTTAAATTAGATTTTGCTGGTTTATTCACTGCTAAAGGAAGTTTTATTGTAATATTTATGACAATTTTTACTTTGTGTATCTCAGATATCTTTGATACATTAGGAACATTTATTGGTACTGGTAAAAAAAGTGGAATCTTTAAATTAGATGAAAAAGGTAATATGCCTAAAAAACTAGAAAAGGCTTTATTTGCTGATTGCATAGCTACTAGTGTAGGTGCCTGTCTTGGTACAAGTAATGTCACTAGTTATGCCGAGAGTAGTGCAGGTATCGAAGCCGGAGGAAGAACTGGTCTAACAGCAGTCTTCGCTGCTCTTTGCTTCGCCTTATCACTCTTTATTTATCCTATCATAGCATGTGTACCTTTATCAGCAATCTCCCCGGTATTAATCTTAATCGGTGTTTCAATGATGGGTTCAGTAAAAAGTATTGATTGGGAAGATATAAGTATTGCTATTCCAGCATTCTTTACTATTATCATAATGCCATTTTCATATTCAATTACAATGGGTATTGAAATAGGTTTCTTATTTTATATAATATCTAACTTTGTTAATGGTAAAGCAAAAGAAGTCTCCCCAATGATATATTTCTTTTCTATTCTTTTTATAATTGATTTTATCTATAAAGCTTTAGCATAAAGATTCATAAGAATCTTTTTTTCTTTACATCAAATCTAAATAATTATATAATAACAGGTGTTATATAACGTATGTTATTAAAAAGGAGATAGTATAATGCCCCCAGTAAGAAAATTTCGAAAAGAAGATATTATTAAAGTTGCTTATGACATCGCAAAAGAAGAAGGTTTCACTGGTATTAATGCTCGTAGAATTGCCAATATTCTTGGATGTTCTGTTCAACCAATTTTTCATAATTTTACATCTATGGAAGAATTATGTAGAGTAGTATACGATCAAATATATAATAAATATAAAGAATATATGGTTAATGCACGAAATAGTAATTATAAACCATATAAAGAAATGGGCCTTGCTTATATTCGTTTTGCGGCCGACTATCCAGAGTTCTTTAAAGCAATATTTATGAATAATACAAAACTCTCTACAGAAAATCTTATTCTAAATGATGACTTAGGCAATGATGTAATAAAAGCAGGCCAAGAATTAACCAATCTTTCTTACGAAGAACAAAAAAAGTTACACGTAAAAGTATGGATTTTTACTCACGGAATAGCATGCTTAGTTGCTACTAAAACAGTAGAATTTAAAGAAAATGAAATAAATAAATTATTAGAAGACAGCATAAGACAAATGATAATCGGTTATAAACATGAAAAAGGAGAAAACAAATGAAAAATATAATAGAAATAAAGAATTTAACAAAAGATTATATAACATTAAAAGCAGTTGATAATTTAACTTTTGATGTAAAAAAAGGAGAAATACTTGGCCTTCTAGGACCTAATGGTAGCGGCAAATCTACAACTATAAATTGTATTTTATCTCTTTTAAATTATGAAGGAAGTATTAAAATATTTGGAAAAAACATGTCACCAGATGCATATGATATCAAAAAGAAAATAGGAGTAATATTTCAAGATGTAGCTATCTTTGATGAATTAACTGTCTATGATAATATTGATTATTTCTGTGGCTTATATATTAAAGATAAAAAATTGCGTAAAGAATATGTAGAAGATGCTATTAAATTAGTAAGTCTTGAAGACTTTACTAAATTTTATCCTAAACAATTATCTGGTGGTTTGCTAAGAAGACTAAATATCGCTTGTGGAATAGCTCACAAACCAGAAATAATTTTCTTAGATGAACCAACTGTTGCTGTAGATCCTCAAAGTAGAAATAGCATTCTAGAAGGAATAAAAAAACTAAGAGATAATGGTGCAACAATAATCTATACAACCCATTATATGGAAGAAGTAGAGATATTATGTGATAGAGTTATAATCTTAGATTTAGGTAAATTAATTGCTAGTGGAACTATTGATGAACTAAAAGCTCTAGCTAAAATAGAAGAGAAAATAAGCGTTGAAGTAACTAATCTTAATGATAAATACTTAGATAAAATAAAAGAAATAAAAAATGTAGAAGAAGCAACTTACAATAATAATATTTTATTAATAACATATAAAAAAGGCAAAAATAACTTAGTAGATTTAATCGAATTCCTAAAAAAAGAAAAAATAAGTTATAGCAAAATATTCTCTGAAAGACCAACTCTTAACGACGTCTTCCTAGAACTAACAGGGAAAGGACTACGTGACTAATATGTTTATTCATAATTTTAAATATAGTTTAAAGGTTCTATTAAAAAATCGTATGTTAATTTTCTGGACCTTTGCTTTCCCCCTTATCCTTGGAACTTTCTTTTACTTAGCTTTTTCTAACATTGAATCTAATGAGAAACTAGATATAATTGATATTGCTATTGTTAATAATGACAATTTTAACAATAGTAAAGTCTTAAAAGAACCTTTTAAAACCTTAAGTGATGAAAATAGTGAAAATAGAATATTTAATACCAAATACGTTAATGAAAAAGAAGCTAAAGACCTGTTAGAAAACAATGAAATATGTGGTTATTTAATCATTTATGATGAACCTAAAATAGTTGTTTCAAATAGTGGAATAAATGAAACAATCTTTACAGAAGTTACTAATGAAATATTTTCTAATTCTAAAATGATAGAAACAATAGTTAAAGATAATATAAAAAATGAAATAATATCTTCTAATTATAAAATAGATTATGAAAAAATAGTCAATGAAGCTATATCTAAAGTAACAAATAGTAAAGTTAATATAAAAGATATATCAAGTAATAATCTTAGTTATACAATGATAGAATATTATACTTTAATAGCTATGACTTGTCTTTACGGAGGAATTATTGGTATGACTTCTATAAATAAAAATTTAGCTAATCAAAGTAATACTGGTAAAAGGGTATCATCTGCTCCTACTAAAAAGTCAACAATGATTATAAGTAGTGCTCTTGCATCATTTATTATTGAATTAATTGGAGTAGCTTTATTATTCTTATATACTATCTTTATTTTACATGTTGATTATGGTTCTAATCTACCATTAATAATCCTTCTATCAATTACAGGAACCTTCGCTGGTCTTTCCCTAGGTATAGCTATATCATGTGTATTAAAAACCAATGAAGATACTAAAGTAGGAATAATAATTGCTTTTACAATGCTATGTTGTTTCTTCTCAGGAATGATGGGAATAACTATGAAATATGTTATTGATAAAAATATACCTATAATAAATAAACTTAATCCTGCTAATATGATAACAGATGGTTTTTATTCACTATATTATTATGATACTTTAGATAGATATTATTTTAATCTAATAAGTTTAATAATATTTTCTGCTATTCTTCTTGCACTCTCAGTATATAGTTTAAGGAGGCAAAAATATGATAGTATTTAAAACATATCTACGTGTAGTAAAAAAATGCTTAGTTCCTATAATACTTTATACATCTATGTTAATTTTATTTTCTAGTATTAATACTAATAATAGTAAT
>DEUO01000151.1:326-7841 GCA_002362595.1 Caryophanales bacterium UBA3260 | reverse complement strand
AAATATTAATAGTAAAAATTATTAGCTAATATAACCATTCCTATAATAAATACAATTATAATTATTACTATTAATATTTTAATAATTATTTTTGTTATTTGCATGTCTTCTTTTAAATCGATAAAATCGTCGAAATCACTTTGAGTAAATGACATAGTATTGGTAAATGTATTTGTATTTTCTAGATTTGCTTCTTTATGATGGTGTCTATTTTTATGTTCTTCTTCTCTACGTTGCATTTCTTCTTCTATTTCTTTATCAAATTTTTCAAGAGCTATTGTTTTCTTAATTAGTTCTTCTTCTGTTAATTCATGAGATTTTTTAGTGTTATTATAGGATTCATCTTCTTCTTGTTCTTTTTCGTCTTCTTGACTATCAGTTTCTTCACAATCATCATCTGGGTTTTCTATGCCTAAAGTGTCTTCCATCTTTTTGAGTTTACCGCTTTCTTCTAAGGCTTTTTTATTTTCTTCTTCTGCTTCTCTTAATTGTTCTTCAAGCATTCCCATTACACGAGTATTTTCATCATCACCTTTTAAATCACTTAAGATATCAAGTGGATCTAATTCGTCGCTATTTTCTTCCTCTTCTTTTCTAATAAGTTCTTTAGCTGTTATAGTATCAATTAATTCCTTTAATTTTCTTTCTGATTCTTCTTTTGATTCCTTATTTGGTTTATTTACGATTGTATTTTTTTCTTCTATTTCTTCCTCTTCATTCATGATATCTAAACTTTTTAATATATCATATTGAGTATTACGAATTTTCTTTAAACGTTCTTCTTCATAATTTACTTCTTTTTGTTCTTTTGCTTTTTCTAGAATAGAATTAATATCATATTCTCTTGTTTCATCTAATTTTAATTGTGCACTAGTTTCTTCACTATCACCAAAACTTTTTTTCTTTGGAGTTTCGTGATATTTTTTATCTAATATATCTTTTATATCATCAATATTTATGTTATTAGAATTATCACCAAGGATAGAAACATTGTTATTTAAATCAAAATCTTCAAGTTCTAGTTTACTAACTTCTTTGTATAGTTCTTGATTTTTCTTAGTTCTTGATCTTTTTTGAGTAATTTCGCTATCGATATTATCTTCAAAATATTTCTCCATTCTAGATTGCATAATTGACACTTCCTATCATATATAATGATATCATAAATCATTATTATTTTGAAATATTTTATTTGCATTTTTACACTATAGTTGTTATTATTTAAAGAGGAGGAATAAAAATGATAAAAGTTGATGAAAATACATGTATAGGATGTGGAGCTTGTACTTATGTTGATGCTGATACATTTACAATGAGTGATAAAGGAGTTTCTACTGTTATTTCTCAAGAAGTTACAGAAAAAGCTGAAGAAGCTTGCGCAGCATGTCCTGTTGGTGCTATTAGTATTGAAAAAACTGAAGAAATTCAAGAAATAGAAGCGAAAGCTGCATAATAAAAGCGTCACTTGTAAAGTGGCGTTTTTTATTGGTAAAGTTATTGTATATTAACTTTTTGTTTACTATTTTTATTTAAAGTGGTTTTTAATGATTTTAGTCTTTTTACTTCATCATGTGTTAATAGGCGATATTCTCCTGACTTTAGTCCTTTAACATCAAGAAATGCTATACGTTCTCTTGTTAATTTGTTTACAGGGTGACCGACCGCTTCAAACATTTTTTTGACAATATGATTTTTGCCTTCAATGATAGTTATTTCAACTTTTTCTCTATTTTTTTCAAGATCTCTTTTTTTTATTTTTAGTCTTTTAGGTATTACTTTAGTTCCATCAATTGTAATACCTGTTTTTAATTTATATATTTCTTCTGTTGTCATAATTCCTTCTGTTATGGCAAGGTATGTCTTTTCTACTTCATTTGAAGGATGCATTAAGGTATTAGCAAAATCGCCATCATTAGTTAATATTAAAGCTCCTGTTGTATCATAGTCTAAACGACCGACTGGATATATTCTTGCTTCTGTATTAATTAAATCTGTAACAATACGACGATTTAATTCATCTTTAACACTGCATATTACACCACGAGGTTTATTTAATAAATAATATTCTTTTTGGACATTTTTATTAATTGTTTTACCATCAATAACTATTATGTCGCTATTATTTACTTTAGTACCTAGTTCTGTTACTTGGGTACCATTAACATAAACTGAACCCATACTTATTAATTCTTCTGCTTTTCTACGAGAACAATAACCTAAATTAGCTATAACTTTTTGTAAACGCTCCATTTGTATCACCTTTTTTAATTATACTATAAAAATGAAAAAAGAAGAAATTTATCTTCTTGCAAAGTAATAGATTATTAAACATATTATGATTATAATACCAGCACTTATTATTAGTATGCTACTTATTCGTTTCATTTTATTAAGTTTTTTATTCATTTCTTCATTATATACTTCTTCTTTAGTACCATAATCTACAATATCATTATAACCATAGTTAATGTTAGAATATAATAGAAATAGAATAAAAATAGCAGATATTATTTTAAATATTAGATTTATTTTTTTTACTACACCTGTATATTCTAGTCCTACTAGGATGAATAAGCAAATAACCAAAAAAATCGAAATAATTAGATTAAATTTAATACTTCGAGGTTTTTTATTAAAGTTAAATCCGCAATTTACACAATTTTTAGCTTTAATATCATTTATTTTGGCACATTTAGGGCAGCTTTTTTTAGCACCTAAAGTACTATGACATTTTGGACACTTTTTTGTTCCTTCTACAACTTTTGTACCACATTTTGGACAAATTATATATTCTATTTCTTTCATATTTATCACTACCTATTATAAGTATATCAAAAAAATAGATGAACAACAATGAATGCCGCTAAAATTCCACAAAAGTCTGCAAATAAGCCGACCCATAAGGCATACCTAGTCTTTTTTATGTGAATACTACCAAAGTAAAGTGCAAGAACATATATAGTTGTATCTGTTGCTCCTTGAATTACACTAGCTAAAAAACTAATAAATGAGTCTACTCCGTGTATTTTATATATGTTGGATAAAATAGCAAGAGTTGCATTGCCACTTATTGGTCTTAATATTACCATAGGTATCACTTCTTTATATTTGCCAACAAAAATATCTAGAATATTACTACCAATAAAGATATTTACAGCGAATATCATAGCTAGCATAGCAGGGATTATTTCAATAACTATTTTTAAGCCATCGATACTTCCTTCAATAAAATTATCATATATATTGCTTCGCTTTGCTATACCATATATTAATATTATAATTACAACTAAAGGAATAATATAATTATTTAGCATTTTTCCTCCTTATAATATAATCTAATGTTAAACCACAAATCGAACTTATTGTTGTGGCAATAATACTAGGAATAATAATACTTGTAGGATTAATGCTACCATAGGAATTTCTTAAAGCAATAACAGTCATAGGAATTATTGTTACGCCACTTGTATTTAGTACTAAAAAAGTTATCATAGCATCACTAGCTTCATCTTTTTGGTTATTTTCTTTAGATAATTCTTTCATAGCCTTTAAACCAGCTGGTGTTGCAACACTTCCTAGACCTAGCATGTTAGCAGCAATATTTGATGAAATATATTCTAAAGCTTTATTATTTTTAATACTAGGCATTATTTTTTTTAAAATAGGATTTAGTAATTTACTAAATTTTGTCAATAAGCCACTTTTACTTGCTATATTCATTATGCCAGACCAAAGAACTACTAAAGGACCAATAGAAATAAGTAATTTATATGTATCATAAGAACTATTGACTATTATATTACCAATGTTGTTATTACCACTAAGAAAAGAATATATTATACCAATTGCTATTAATAAAAACCATATTATATTTATCATATATCACCTTTTACCAAAAAGTTAAAAAATCTATTAATTTATTAATAAAACTTTTTTTTAATGTAATACTTTTTTTATTATAGTAAAGATTACGGCTACCTATTACTTCACCATTAAGAATTACTTCTATTTTACCGACTATACTACCATATAAGGCTCCTTCGGTACTATTTTTGATAATGTTTGTTTCTATTTTATCTTTATTATTCTTTACTATATAGAAATCGTTTTTTAATTTGTATTCTTCACCATAATCATCATTTTTATCAAGTACTTTTATTCTTTCATAATTATTAAAATATTTTTCATATAAGTCATGATGATCCTTAAAATCATTTCCATCATTAAATGTTACTACAATTAAGTTCATGTCATTTTTAGTAGCAGTTGTTACAAGTGTCCGATGAGCTTTTTTTGTATATCCAGTTTTACCGCCTGTACAATATTTATAACTATGTAATAATTTATTTTTATTAGTCCATGAATATGTTTTGTAGCTTGATTTTACCATTATTTCTTTTGTTTTAACAATACGTTGATATTCTTTATTTTTCATTGCATATTGAGTTAAAAGAGCCATATCATATACAGTTGATTTATTAGCATTACCGTTTTCTTCTTCTAAGCCTGAAGGATTATAGAAGATGGAATGGCTCATACCTATCTTTTCGGCAGTAGCATTCATTAAGAAAACAAAGGATTCAATAGAACCAGAAACGTGGGATGCAATTGCTACAGCAGCATCATTACCACTACGAAGAAGTAAACCATATAATAAGTCATCTAATGTTAGTTCTTCTCCTACTTGGATGTATATACCGCTACCATACGATTTTAATATTTCATCATTTACCTCAACAATTTCTTCTAGATTGCTATTCTCTATTGCGACGATTGCTGTTAATATTTTAGTAGTACTTGCGATTAAGCTTTTTTCTTCAATATTCTTTCCTTCTAGAATTCTTCCACTATCCATATCCATAACAATATAAGAATCAGCACTTAATGCTTTTGTATATATAGGAATTATTAGGAGAAATATATATATTAATTTCTTCATTCTATCACCTACATAAATATATGAAAAAAGTAGACTTTTAAGTCCACTTTATTATTCTGTTTCTTGATAAGTTATATAAGAAGTATTTAGATCTACTTTACCTTTTATACCATCTATATGACCATTATCGGCATATTGCCACATATCATATTCGATATCAGAATTTTTGGTATCAGCATATTGTGCATACCAAATATGATAATCGTTAAATAGATTTGTGTTCCAATGATATTTTAAATTAGTTAAATTAGAATATAACATTCCTTTATATCCGTGTTTTTCAATATATTTTAAAAATGTAAGAGCATTATTATTAATTACTTCATCACTTATATCTACTGCACGATGTTTATTAAATATTTCAAAATCATAAACAATTGGGTATGTTATTTTGTAATCTTTTATTTGGTTAATAACGTATGAAGCTTCTTCAATTGCTTCTATTTCCTCAATAGCTGTTGAGTAGAAATATACGCCGACAGGAATGCCTAAACGATTAGCTTCTCTGATGTTTTGATGAAAATATTTGTCTTCACTTATTTTAGGTGAGTTTTGACCACGTAAACCGCATCTAATCATAATAAAATCGATATCTAACTGAGATATTTTATCCCAATTTATCTTTCCTTGCCAGCTTGAAATATCTATTCCTTTAGCTTCTTTTTTTATTAATTCAACTTTTGTTTTATTATAAAGGTTTTTATCTTTAATATATATTGCATCTAAATTGTTTTGAATTTCATCAAATTCATTCAAGTTGCGAGAACTATATGAAGTTTTAAATAGTAAAAAGATTAATATTATTAAAAGCATAGTTAAAAGAGCAATAATTAACTTGCTATGTTTGAAGAATAGATATTTAATTTTTTCATAATTTATATTTTTCATATACAAGATTATATCAAATAAAAAGAATAATTGTATATATTATTCTTCATATGCCCCATGGATTTTTAATAAATCATCGTTAGATAATTGAGAAACAACCCATTCATTTTTTTCCTTAATAACTTTAAATTCTATTTCGTATTCGGTTTTATCTGTTACATTTTTCATTAAATCTAATTTATAATCGAGAAATTTACTTTTATTGTATGAACCATCTTCATTGTTGAATTCTAATGGAGATTCTTGTAAATGTTTAGTAGCTTCTTTTTGAACACCTACTAAATCTAAAACATTTATTTTTGCTGTTATATAAGCTTTATCTTCTTCATACTTTTCATCAATAAAAGTATAGTTTAATGAGGTATATTGCTTTTTTAGAATCTCTTTATAGGTATTTTTTTGAACTTCTGTAAAATCTTCTTGATTAACGTAATCGTCAAGTTGATCTACTACTCTATCATCTAATGTAACGTATAATTCCAAATAGTCTCTAACTGCTTCTTTAGCTGTTAAGTTATTATTAACACATCCTGTAATAAAGAATGTAAACAATATAATAATAGTTAACAAGATTTTTTTCTTTTTCATATTATTCTCCTCTATTTTTATTATTGTTTATAATTAACTTTTTATACATATTATGATAAAATGATTAAAGAAGGAGTGATGCACAATGAAGAAAACTATTCTTACGGGTTTAAGACCAACTGGCAATTTACATTTAGGACATTATTTTGGAGCTGGGCAAAACTGGTGTAAACTCCAAGGCGATTATGATTTTTATTTGGAAATTGCTGATGTTCAAGCTTTGACTGACAATTTTGATAATCCTGAT
Organism: Caryophanales bacterium UBA3260; assembly: GCA_002362595.1. The sequence goes on along the minus strand of DEUO01000151.1, from coordinate 1,179 downwards.
AAGGTTAGAAGAAATGTCTTTGAAATGACTGCTGATTTGTTAGCTATAGGTTTAGATCCTAATAAGATACATTTCTTTGTTCAATCAAAAATACCTGAAATTGCTGAATTAACTGTTTTTTATTCAAATTTAGTTACTGTTGCACGTCTGCAAAGAAATCCAACTGTAAAATCTGAAATTGCTCAAAAGAAAGAATTATTCGGTAATGATGGTGAAAGTATAACATATGGTTTTTTAGGTTATCCTGTTTCACAAGCGGCTGATATAACATGCTTTAATGGAGAGTTAGTTCCTGTTGGTGAAGATCAAGTTCCATTAATTGAACAATGTCGTGAAATAGTTAGGAAATTTAATAGTATATATGGAGATACTCTTAAAGAGCCTGAAGCTCTTCTTTCTGAAACAAAAAGAATTAAAGGACTTGATGGAAATGAAAAGATGGGCAAAAGTTTAGGTAATGCTATTTATCTTATAGATGATGAAGAAACAATAAAGAAAAAAGTTATGGGTGCTGTAACAGATCCAAATAAAATTAAGAAAGATGATCCTGCTAATCCTGATGTATGTATGGTATATTATTATCATAAGTTGGTTAATAATGAAGAAAATGTTAATACTATTTGTTCTGAATGTAAACGTGGAGCGCGTGGATGTGTTCAGTGTAAAAAAGAACTTATTGAACATATGAATGAGTTCTTAAAACCAGTAAGAGAACGTAGAAAAAAATATGAAGAAAATCCTTCTTTAGTAAAACAAATATTAGATGAAGGTACTAAAGATGCTTCTATAAAAGCTAAAGAGCAAATGGAAAAAATAAGAAAAGCAATGAAAATAGATTATTAATAATCTATTT
>DEUO01000151.1:0-162 GCA_002362595.1 Caryophanales bacterium UBA3260 | reverse complement strand
CAAATATATTCCTGGTATAAATAAATATATTTCAAGATTTTTAATAAGAGATTTAAAAAAATATATAAAATTATAACCATAGGAAAATAAACTAATATATATTATTAATACAGTGAGACTTATACTGCATAAAATACATCCAAATATAATTTCTATTAACTT
>DEUO01000113.1 GCA_002362595.1 Caryophanales bacterium UBA3260 | reverse complement strand
ATAAGTATTGTTTAAAATATTTATTTCAATATTATTTATATGATATAAATCGATGATACGATATATCTTTTTTTGTAATTTATTTATTAAGCTAAAGTTAATACGGTCTTCAATATTAACGTATAAAGTATTATTTGTATAAATTATTTCCATATTATCACCATTGTTAATATAACAAAGATAGATTTTTTTGTCTTTATGTTCGACAAAATATGTAAAAAAAGGAATATATCTGTTATAATTTTTATAGGTGAAGTTTATGATTACAAGAATGATGATATTAATAAATAAGTTAGTTACTAAATTATGTAAATTATTAAAAAGAAATGGATCAGTTTATCCAGGGTTCATTGTATATGACGTTTTTAGATGTCGTAAGGTATTAGAGAAAATAAAATATCCTAAGTATGTTATAGCAATAACTGGTTCTTCTGGGAAAGGTAGTACAACAGATTTGGTTTATCATATTTTAAGTGATGCTGGATTAAAAGTCGTTTATAATGCTAGTGGTAGTAATGGTATATTAGCAGCAACTACTCTTATTTTAAATAATTGTAATTTAAAGGGTGAATTTGTTGGAGATGTTTTATTACTAGAAGCTGATGAAAGATGGTTAAAAACTATTTTTGGTAAGAATAAAATGACTCATTTATTAGTTACTAATATTACGAGAGATCAACCGGCGCGTAATGGCGAACCTAATATTGTTTTTAATGATATTTTAAGTGCGGTTGGTAATGATACAACTTTAATTATTAATGCTGATGATCCACTTGTAAATAGAATGAGTTATTTATTTACAAATGATAAAGTAACATATGGAGTCGATAAAACTAAAGATAGTTATAAAGATAAAACGATTGAAGCTGTAGATTATGCTTATTGTCCTAAGTGTCATACTAAGTTAGTTTATGATTATTATCATTATGGTCATATAGGCAATTACAAGTGTACTAATTGTGGTTATTCACGTGGAAAAGTTATGTATGAAGCTACTGATATAGATTTAAAAAATAAAAGTATTAAAATTAATAATAAAGACATATATATTAATAAAGATGTATTATATGCAGTTTATTATACATTAGCTGCTTATACTTTATGTTCTACTTTAGGAATAGATGAAAAAGTAATTATTAATTCAATTAATAAACATAAAGATCAAAATAAAAGAGGAAAAGTTAGAACTTTAGACGGAAGATCACTTACAATGTTAGAAACTAAAAATGAGAATAATCTTAGTTATTATCAATCTATTCGTTATATTAGAAATCAAAGTGGTAAAAAGACAGTTATATTAGGTTTTGATAATGTATCAAGAAGATATCATTTTAATGACTTATCTTGGCTTTGGGATGTGGAATTTGAATTACTTAATGATAAAAATATAGATAAGATATTTATTATTGGAAGATTTAGATATGATATTATGACACGTTTGGCATTTACAGAAATTGATAAAGATAAATTAGTATTAGTTGATGATTTGAATACTTTAATAAAACAAGTTAAGGAAGATAGTATTGGTGATATTTATACGATGGTATGTTTTGATATGACAGCTAATATTATTAAACTTATTGAGGATGATGAACATGAAAAAAATTAAGATTGTACATTTATATTATGATTTAATGAATCTTTATGGAGAGAATGGAAATATACGCTATTTAAAAAGGAAGTTAGAAGAACAAGATTTTGATGTTAGTGTTAGTTTTCAAAGTATAGATGATGCGATAGACTATACTAAAGGAGATTTCTACTATATTGGAACTGGTAGTGAAGAAAACAAAAAAATTGTATTAGAACATATTATAAAAGATAAAGATAAGATAAATAAAGCAATTGATGATAATAAATATTTCTTAGTTACAGGCAATGCTTTAGATTTATTTGGTAAAAAGATAAATACTGAAGATGATGAAATAGAAGGATTGGGAATATTTGACTATGAAGTAAATGAAGAAGACTTGAGAGTTGTTGGTGAACAGTACTATGAAAGTAAACTTATTAAAGAAAAGATTGTAGGATTTCAAAATCGCAATTCAATTCTAATGAATAATGGAGCTAATACTTTATTTAAGGTAATAAAAGGGACAGGAAATAAGCCTAATGATTTAGAAGAAGGTATTTTGGAAAAAAACTTTTTTGGTACTTACCTATTAGGTCCTATCTTAGTTAGAAATCCTTATTTTACAGAGTATATTGTTAAAAAGATATGCAAAGATTTTAATGTCAAATATAAAAAGATAGATAAAGATGTTAGTTATAAAGCTTATCAAGAATATTTAAATAATTTTTATAATGAATAAAAGCGATTTATTTATCGCTTTTTTGTTTTTCTCTTTCTAATTTAGAATAGATACAACCGCAATAATCTTGACGATATAAGTTATATTCTTTGGCTAGTTGGATACTATGCAAATAACCATTTTTTTTCTTGAAATCAGAATATAAGTATTTTATGTTGTATTTTGTGCTTAGTCTCTCTCCTATTTTATTTAAGATAGTACTATTCTTTAAAGGACTAACGGTTAAAGTTGTAGCAAAGTAATCATAGTTTAATTCTTTAGCTTTAGATGCAGTATATTCCATACGAAGATTATAACATTTTAAGCAACGTGCTCCACCTTCTTTAACCTGCTCTAGTCCTTTAGATATTTCATGGAACTCTTTATTATCATAATCACAATCTATTATATCTAGTTTATTTATGTTAGGGTATGAATTTATGAAACGAATTTCTTCTTCTTTACGATGTAAGTATTCTTCATATGGTTCTATATTAGGGTTATAATATAGAATTGTTATATTAAAATAAGGGGTTAAGGTATCTATAACATGTGATGAACATGGTGCACAACAACTATGTAATAGAATGTTAGGGACTTTAGAAGTCTCTTTTATTTTAGATATTTCTTCTTCCATTAACTTATTATAATTCATGATATATCGCCTCAAATTAAGTGTATTATATCATATCTAGAGAAAAGAAAAAACACTTACGTGTTTTAGTTAGTGTTTGATTCTGGCTTTTCTTTATTAGCAGCAGCGGCTGCTTCTTCAGCAATAGTAGTATAACTTTTAAAATATATACGTTCATCATTTATGGTATCAAGATAAATTACACCTTTTTCTTTATCCATATCTGGAGATGCAATTATAGTATTATAAAGGTTTAGATTCTTAATATTGGTTGTATCAATCATAACAGTATTTTGATCATTCATAGTTAAAGTGAAATGATTATTATCGATTGTTTCACCTGTATTAGTTTTATATGGAGTATATTCAATATCATTTATCATTAATATAATATTATAATCTATTTTATTTAAACCATTTACTAGTT
>DEUO01000108.1:5895-8693 GCA_002362595.1 Caryophanales bacterium UBA3260 | reverse complement strand
ATATTTTTCTTTATTTCCTTTAACAATGGCAGAATTACATTTTATTTTTTACTATAAAATATACTTTAAATAATACTTTGTTCTATTTTTAAATTACATTATATTTAAATTATTAACATATAAAAAATAGCATTAATGCTATTTAAGTTATTTATTACTATTTAAAAAATTGTTTAGGTATTCAGTCCATTCTGGAACATTTTCTTCAGTAAATAAATTATATAAAATCGATACTATGATATTATGTCTATTAGTAGCTTCTTTTCTTCCTGAATTAGTCATCATAAGATTTTTAAGACGGAGAAGTTTATTAAAGCAGTGACATACTACACTATCATCATATATCTTATATGTACTTGCATCAATTTCACTATTTGGGAAGATAGTTTTATCGAGAAAAGGTTTACCATGGGCTTTTTGATAATCGTAAGTTCTTAATATTCCTGTTACTCCTATGCCATCGCACATATCAGCATCTGATACTATCATACCTTCTATTGAGTTGGGACGCATTCCTTTTAATGATTTTTTATAGCCAATTGTTTTTATTGAATCAAGTACTTTATCTTGTATTTCAGAATCAATTTTTGAATTCTGCATTATCTTTTTAGCGTTAGGAAGATTATTAGCATTTTCTTCGCCGAATAATTTATAATCATCTACTTCATGTAGAAGTGCTATTAAAGATACAATAAATTCATCAGCATTTTCATAATGAGCAAATTTTAAACTCATATTATAGACTCTATTAATATGTTCCATATTATGTCCTGATTTATCTTCTTTTAATAGATTATTGACTTCTTTTTGAACTTTTGCAATTATTTGAAAATTATTTTTTAGATATTTTATTACTTCTGTACTTCTTTGCCATACTTTAGTAATTGAAGTTAATTCTTTTATTATTAGTTCTTCATCTATACACTTTGTATAGAATAGTTTATCAGTAGAAGTAAATGGTGCAGATTCATTATTTTTATCTTCTGTGAATAATGAACCAATTACAACATGAGAAATGCCTTTTTCTTTAATTATTTTTTTATATAATTCTATGTCTTGAATTGTTATATCTTGAATTACTGGTTTTATATATAGTACTACAGGAATATTGTAATTTATTAAATCAAATGTTTTAAATCGAGAAGATGGTGATTCAGTTCCTTTTTCATATTTTTCATAATTAGTTATAGTACTAGAACTTATATAGATAGTTAGTTGACCATAATATTTAATTAATGAAATTATATTTTTAATGTCATTATATGATATTTGTTTTTTGGTAGATATTTGAATTTGATTGCCTTTTTTTAAAAAGTATTTGATTATTTTTAAAGTTTCTTCTTTATTGGATTCATCAAAGCATTCAGAAAAACATCCTAATGTAATTAAAGTGTTTTTAGATAATTTATAACTCGATTTATTTAACATTTCTATAATCTCGTTAAATGTTTTTCTTTTTACATTTTTTATACCTAGTTTAGGTAGATAGCAATATTGGCATTTACTAGTACATCCTATACTAGGGTTTATAAATAATCTTTTATTATCTTTAGCAAATAAATAACCATTATCTATCATTGTTAATCACTTCCATATTTTTTATGTTTTATAATAAAATTACTATTTTATTTTTTTATGATAGAAGCCAATACTATCTTCTGTTATGAAGCCAGATGCGTTATAAAATTTTCTTCGCCAGTCATAAGAATTAACATAGCATTTTTCTATACCTAGTTCTTTACATTTTAGAATAACGCCATGCATCATAGCAGTTCCTATTCCTTTGTGTCTATATTTTTCTCTAGTACTTACGGGCTCTATGAATGCGGTTTTAGATTCTTTATCTATATATACAAAACAATATGAGCAGACATTATTTTGTTCTGTTGCGTTTTCATCTATTACTAAGCATTCGAAACTATCTTTATACATAGAGGATTTTTTTCGCGAGTTATATGCTTCCATATTATTTCTGTAATTAGGGCTTTCTAAATCAGGATGGAAACCTAAGTTACAAGCACTCCACTTATTTTCTTCATCAGGATACTCATTTCCATATAAAAGCTTATAGCCGATTGGTAGATTAACTTCTATATTGGTTTCTTGTGGATAGACATAATTATCATAATCTTCTTCTTTTTGTCTAATATAACCATTTTCTTCTAAAATTCTTGTTCTATCTTTTAAACTATCGTTAGTAATAACTAAAAAATCAATCGATCCATCTTCTAATATTTCGAATAATGGTTTACAATGTTCTTCAGCGTAACTAACGATAGTTTTATATAAAGCTCCATAATCATTTTTAATACTTATATATATTGCATCGCCATCTGGTAAAATACATCCAACTATTTCGTCATTATTTTCCCATATGAATATATAATCACTAGACTTATTCTTTTTAGCGTTAGTATATTGAGTATCCATTCTATAGATTAAATCGTGTAATCTTTCTGGAAGCCATGATGTCATATTTTTATTTTCTAAATATTGATTTCTTAAAAATGATTCTAGTTGTTTTAAGTCATTTTCTAAATTAAATTTTTTTATTTTCATTGTTATCACACTCTATTTAATTATAACATATTGTTATTTTTATTAGATTCTTTATAAGATAATACTATTGATTTTATTGTTTATATTCTTCTTCAAAAGATTTAAGCATTTCTAAAGCTAGAGAAATATTTTTTTCAATGTCAGTAAATGAATTTACTTTATATAATATTTCTAAATTACTAATTACTTCTTTTGGTAAATGTCTTGAAATATGACATAATTCATAATCATATATGTTA
>DEUO01000108.1:0-5646 GCA_002362595.1 Caryophanales bacterium UBA3260 | reverse complement strand
AGGTGTATAGATTATTCTAGCTATTGTTACAAGAGGCTTTAAAATTTGTTTTTCATATTCCATAAAGCATTCTAAATATTGGTTTCTTTTAATATATTTTATTACTCTAGAGTATTGTAAAATTCTATTCTTTTTCTCTTCAAATATAGTATTTAACTTTTCTTTATCTATTTTATAAGGTTCATGAAAAGTTATAATGTTCTTTCTATCAAAAATTACTTTTGGAATTTCTGTTATACTACCATTAGTAAAACAAGTTGCTTCTCTATCTCTGGAATCATTTTGAGCAGCTAAATCAATTGTTAAATACTCGTTTGTATTTTCAAGATGAATATTACTTTGATATATTTCAGATGTTTTCTGATTCATTCTTGAGTCAATTTTCCCAAGTAGTGATAAATGTTTTACTAAATTATTAATAAATAAATCTCTTTTTGATTCTTCTACATCAAACCAGAAATCTAAATCAGAATATTCATCGAATTGATTCAAGCCATCTGCTCCTTCTAGCCACATTGCATATACATAATCTTTTGATATTGCATAATCTTTTATATATTTAATAATATAATTTCTATCTAGTTTCATATTATCAACTCCTATTTAATAATTTAACATTATTGGATATTATGTTTTTAACTATTATTAAATTACTTATTTAGTATAAATACTTATTTTATAGATTTACCATAATATTCTACATCTATTTCTGTTCCGTCTGGATATACTTCTTTTGCATCTTTTATATGTTCATTAAAACCATAATTAAAATATATATTTTTATTTTTAGTTTCTTCTGGTTCAACTCCAAGAGTAACTTTTTTATAACCTCTGGCTTGTAAATCATTAATCATAAATTTAAATAATCTAGAAAAGTATCCTTTACCTTGATATTCGGGTATAGTTCTAAACGCTGTTAAATAAGCGATATTTTCGTCAACTAAATTATCAGAATTCTGAACAATTGATGGACTAAGAGCTGCAGTGCATTCGCAGATTATTTTGCCATTAAGTAATCCATAATATGGAATGATTTGATTATTTTTAAATCTTTCAATATTTTCTTTTTTCCAGATTATCCAATTACTTTTATCGTCTACAGCTTTATCTATTTCATAATCCCATTTTTTATTCATTTCTTCAATAGTTGCTATTTTGCAAACGTAATTATCCATTAATAACACATCCTTTTATTATATAATTATACTTATTTTAATATTATTCAACGATAACTTTTCCATCTAAATTACAGATATAGCAATTTGGCAATTTTGACTTTATATAATTTAATGATTCTTTATTTTGTTCTATTGTTCTACCAACTAATACGCCTTCTATTAATTTGGAAGGTAGACCAAATATAATTGCTGATTCTCTATCTGTGGTTGTAGCATTTTTTTCAAATCTTAAATTAATAAATTCAGGATAGTATCTGTAATCTAGAAATTCTATTAAAGTTTCTTCGTCAAGTTTTGTATTCCATACGTCTGCTGAAGCCAATTTTTGGGCATAATCACTTTCCATATCTAATATGAATGCTATTTGTCTTTTATTGGAGACTAAACTTGGCAGAAAAGTAACTTCTTTTGTTTTTTCACCCCAATATGTCCATATTTCATCATTATTATTTATCTGTTCTGTATATTCATCAAATTTATGAAAGGGAACTAATTCAGATACCTTTTTTGCCCCTGGACCTCTTCCAATAGTATATGTAATAGTTATACCACTATAAGAATTTATATAATCTTTTAGTAAGATATCATTTTGAATATTCCACATGCCAATACTATTTTTAATTTTATTTTTACCTTCACTTTTTCCAGTAAAATCTATTGCTATAAAACCATTTTCTAATATCCAATCAAAGTTATCTAGCAGACCTGAGATGCCGTGAAGAAATGTCCCTTTTGATAGTTTGACATCATCACCAATATTATATTTTTTTATATGTTCTATTTCTATATCTTCATAGAAAAGTTCAATGTTTTTTAAAACTAATTCTAAGGCTTTATCTTTAAAAGTCTTATTTGCGTATTCTATATATTTATATTGACTTGTCATTGTTATACCTTCTTTCTTAATTATAGATTAGCCTTATGCTGGAAATTTAAAAGAGTGTAAACAAATTGTTTTTGTTCACACTCTTATTTATATTACTTGCCACAACATTGTTTATATTTCTTGCCTGAGCCACAAGGGCATAAGTCATTACGACCTACTTTTTTAGTACTATTTTTTATTGGAGTACCTTTTGTTTTTAAATGAGTATCATGAACTATTTTATTACTTCTTTGTTCTTTTCTTTCAGTATTTTGTCTTACTTCTGTTTTTAATAAGAAGATAGATATTCTTGATTCGATACTTGCCATTAAATTATCAAATAATTCATAACCTTCCATTGTATATGCTTGTAATGGATTAATTTGTCCATATCCACGAAGTCCAATACCTTCTCTTAGATGTTCCATAGCACCTATATGATCAACCCAAGCTTCATCTATAACACGCAGAGCAATTGCTTTTTCAAATTCTGCAATTACTTCTTTTGGTAACATAGATGTTTTTGCTTTATAGTCTTCTCTTACTTTTTCTGTTAAGTATGATTTAACTTCTTCTGTGTCTTTTTCTGCTATTTCTGATACATCTAATTTAGTTGTTTTTATTAAATTAGTATTTAAATATTCAATTATTTCTGATTTATCATCATCTGTTAAATATCCTTCTGGTTCAATATGACTATCTACTAAATTAGCTATATTACTATCAAATGTTGCTTGTGTTCTTTCAGAAATATTTTCTTGGTCTAATATTTCATTTCTTCTTGAATAGATTATTTCTCTTTGTTCATTCATAACATTATCATAATCTAATAATGATTTACGAGTATCATAGTTATTACCTTCAACTTTTTTCTGAGCTGTTTCTATACTCTTTGTGAATGTCTTAGATTGAATTGATTGTTCATCAGTAAAACCAACGTTAATAAGCATTTGTTTAATTTTGTCTGTTCCGAAGCGTCTCATTAGGTCATCTTCAAATGATACGAAGAATTGAGACATACCTGGATCTCCTTGACGGCCTGAACGACCACGAAGTTGGTTATCGATACGACGAGATTCATGTCTTTCTGTACCTATTACGCATAAGCCGCCTAGTTCTTTTACGCCTTCACCAAGTTTGATATCGGTACCACGACCAGCCATGTTTGTAGCGATTGTAATGGCACCTTTCTCACCAGCTTTAGCGATTATTTCTGCTTCTCTTTCGTGATTCTTAGCGTTTAAAACTTCATGTTTTAATCCTTCTTTTTTAAGTAAATTACTTAGTTTTTCATTGTTTTCAACTGATATTGTACCTACTAATATAGGTTGACCTGTTTCATTTATTTCTTTAATTTTTCTTACAATTGCTGCGAACTTTCCTTTTTCAGTTGCGTAAACTAAATCTGGTAAATCTTCTCTAATAACTGGTTTATTCGTTGGAATTTGAATAACATACATGTTATATATGTCTCTAAATTCTTCTTCTTCAGTTTTAGCTGTTCCTGTCATACCTGAAAGTTTAGCATACATTCTAAATAAGTTTTGGAATGTAATTGTTGCCATTGTTTTTGTTTCTTCATTAATTTTAACGCCTTCTTTGGCTTCTAGCGCTTGATGTAAGCCATCGCTAAATTGACGTCCATGCATTAAACGACCAGTAAATTGATCGACAATAATTATTGCACCATCTTCAACTACGTAATCAACATCTATTTTAAATCCATAATTAGCTTTTAAAGATTGATTTAGGTGATGTACTAGAACAGCATTTTCTAAATCATATAAATTATCTAGATGGAATGCTTTTTCTATCTTTTCAACACCTGATTCAGTTAATGATACACTCTTTGTCTTCTCATCTACAGTATAATCTTCTTCTTTTAATCTTTTACATGCTCTATCTGCTGATGTATATAAATCTTTTGAATCTATTTTTCCGCCTGATATTATTAATGGTGTTCTTGCTTCATCGATTAAGATAGAGTCGACTTCATCGACGATACAGAAATTAAGAGGTCTTTGTACTCTGTCTTGAGCTCTTACTACCATATTATCACGTAAATAGTCGAAACCTATTTCGTTATTTGTTGAGTATAAAACATCACATTCATATGCTGCTCTTTTGTCTGCTGGAGACATTTCACGCATATTTAATCCTACTGTTAATCCTAAGAATCGATAGATATTACCCATCCATTCTGAGTCACGTTTGGCTAAGAATTCATTAACTGTAATAATATGAACTCCTTTACCTGTTAAGGCATTCAAATAAGTAGGCATTGTTTCTGTTAAAGTTTTTCCTTCACCAGTTTTCATTTCAGCAATGTTACCATAATGAATTGCTAAACCACCTAAAATTTGAACAAAGTATGGTTTTTCGCCGATTACACGGTATGCAGCTTCTCTAACTACTGCAAATGCTGGTACTACTAATTCTTCTAAATCTTTTCCATTTTCTAGCTGTTCTTTAAATTCTTGTGTTTTACCTTTCAATTCTTCATCTGAAAGAGCAGCCATTTCATCACTTAGCGCTTCTATTTGATTAGCTATTTTTTCAAACCTTTTTAATTCTTTATATTCTGAGTCAATTAATTTTCTAAAAAATCCCATGTGCATACCTCCACTTAATATATTATATCAAAAATATGTAAAGTTATAAATAATTTTTGATTTTGAATTGCATTTATTATTTTAGTTTATATTTAAGGAAAATTCAACTATTATTGACGTTTTATGTCTTAGTTAGATGTTTTTTTATAATTATTTAAAAAAATAAGATAAAATAAGCAAATAAAAAGGAGCTTTGCTCCTTATTTCATATTTATTATACCATAATTGTTATCTTTTCTTTTATATAGAACAGATACACATTCTTCATCTATGTTTTTGAATACAAAGAAATCATGATTTAGTAATTCTATTTGTAAAATCGCTTCTTCTTCATCCATTGGTTTCATAGATACATTTTTTCTTTTTACAATAGTACTTACATTTTCTTCCTGCTGTTCTTCTTCTAGTTCATAGTTAAAATTGAATTCAAGGTTTTCTGTATTCTTATATTTTTGGTTTAATCTTTCTTTATTTTTTCTTATTTGTCTTTCTAATTTAGATACAACTAAGTCGACTGCATTATAGAAGTCTTCATTTGATTCTTCTGCACGTATTGTAAATCTTTTAGTCAATGCAGTTACCTCAACTATTTGTTCTGAATTTTTGATTCTTACAAGGACATTAGCACTGATATCTTCTGGGTTTTCAAAATATTTATCAATCTTTGATAACTTCTCAATTATATATGATTTCATTGCTGATGTAATAGTAAGTTTTTCACCGCGAATATTTAGTTTCATATTCATCATCCTCCGTACTTACATTATATCAATTAAATTTCTATTTGAAAAGATAATTTATTGTAATTGTTCTAAAGGATAAGTCAAGCTATTTGAATAAATGTATGTCTTGATATTTAATTTTTCTTCTATTTCATTTCTAAGACTAGGAATATTTTTGTTGTCACCAAATATTCTTATACTTTTTATATTATATCTATTTGTTAATATTTTGATATATTTTTCTAGTATTTCTATATATTTATTATATA
>DEUO01000052.1:10917-12219 GCA_002362595.1 Caryophanales bacterium UBA3260 | reverse complement strand
TTAAAAGATAATAATTATGATTTAGTTAATATTAGTAATCAAAGAATACTTGATTATGGTAAAGATAGTCTTTTAAAAACAATAGATAATATAAATAGTAGTAAATTAGATTATACAGGTGTTTATCATAATGAAGATGATAAGAAAGTTAAGATTGTTGATATAGAGGGAATAAAGACTGGTATTATTAGTTATACTTATGAACCTAAAGATATTGAATTAGATAAAGATAATCAGTATGTAGCTAATTTCTTATGTAATGAAGATAGTAAAGATTTTGACGATGTTAAAGATAAAGTTAATAATGATTTTAAACAATTACGTAATAATGGTGCAGAATTAATTCTAGTAATAGTACATAATAGTTATAATAATAATCATGTTTATGATAAAACACAGAAAGTATGGAATGAATTATTTGCTAAATTAGGAGCAGATATTGTTTTAGGCAATAATTCTAGTAGTGTACAAAGAATAGAATATTATGATAAAACTGTAGTTGTTAATAGTACAGGTAATATGATTAGTAATGAATATGGAGAAGATAATGACTTATCAATGATGGTTAAAATATATGTTGATAAAGATAGAAAAGATATTAATGCTATTTCTATTATTCCACTCTATTCTTTTAAAGAAAATAATAAAGGATATGTGACAATACCTATATATGATGGATTTAATAATAGTGAACTAAATAAAAAGTTATCATATAAAGATATAGAAAGAATGAAAAAAGGAATTGAAATAATAAGTAAAGAAAGTATGGATGTATTACTTAATAACGATATCTTAGAGAAAGAGTATTTTTATTTTACTGATGGATATAAAAGACAAGAAGTAGAAAAGTTAGATTTATCAGTAGAAGAAGAGAATTCTTCGATTTATAAAGTAATGAAAAAAAGTAATAAGACTTGTTATATTGGTGATGATTATACTGCTGGAAATAAAAATGGAGGATTTGGGTGGTTTGAACCATTAGTTAGTACTTTTGATAATGAATATGTAAAAATATCTAATATAGGAATTAATTCTAGTGATGCAGTTAATAAGTATAAAGATATAATTAATAATAGTAATTGTGATTTATATGTTGTAGCTTTAGGAAGTAATGATATTAGAAAAAATTATTTAAATGTAGATGAATATATTAAAAATATCGATGAATTGATGAAAGATGTAAAAAAAGATATTATTATGGTAGCACCTTGGGAACCATTAGAAATAGAATATGATAATAGTAATGATTATTATCATGATATGGAATTATTTGAAGTTTATGGTAAAAGATTAAAGAAATAT
>DEUO01000052.1:0-10727 GCA_002362595.1 Caryophanales bacterium UBA3260 | reverse complement strand
ATGGTAAAAGATTAAAGAAATATTGTGATATCAATAAATGTATTTATGTTAATCCTAATAATTATATAAAAAGTGTTATTGATACTAGTTATGTAGAAATTTATTATAATGATAGTTATTATCCAAATAGTAATAAAGGTATTAGATTGTTTAGTAGAAGTTTATTTCATGGATAGATTAGGACATTTAAAAACTTTCATTTTGAAAATGAAAGTTTTTTAGTTTATTGTAATTTTTATGTATTTTAAGCAGCTGGACCGGTTGGGCCTTGTGGAATAGTTAAGTTTAGAACAAAGTTTGGTGCTGTTCCAGTTATTGTTGCTGTTGCTTGTGATCCTGGAACACCTGTTGTTACTTCACCAATAGTGATAGTTGGAGTAGCACCAGTTGGTCCTGTTGGACCAGTTGGCCCGGTCGAACCTGTTGGGCCTTGGATTCCTTGGATTCCTTGTAAACCAGTTGGACCAGTAGCACCAGTTAAGCCGATTGGTCCTGTTACTCCTTGAGGGCCAGTAGGTCCTTGGATGCCCTGAATTCCTTGGGGTCCTGTTGGACCAATAGCACCAGCTATTCCTTGTAATCCTTGGATTCCTTGAGGACCAGTAGATCCAGAAGGACCTGTTGGTCCCGTTGGTCCTGTTGGACCTGTAATTCCATCTCTATCTATATTTCTAAAACCACAGCAACAACCACTACTAGTATTATTTTTATTGAAATTATTAACTTTTTTACGTGCGTTTTCATATAAACAATTATTATTCATAAATTATTTACCTCCCATTATATATTATTCTCTATTATTTTAGATGAATAGATAAAAGCCTATATATTAGGAGATATAATAAAGAAAAAGTAGTTTAAAACTACTTTTAACTTTCTATTCTAAATCCTTCTCTAGTTAAATATGCATCTATATCATTACTATTACTATAGTTGTTTCCTACAGTATTTGATGATTTTTTATATATTATTTTCATTTCACTATCTGAGAATGAATATCCAAGTTCGCCTTGGAATTTTTTACGATCTTCTTCGTATTTTTCAACATCTTGATAAGTAAATGTTCTTTCTTCTGTACCTGTTATTAGAATACCATATGTATTATATTCACTAAAGTGTAATTCATATATTTCTGTTACTTCATATCCCAATGTTTGATTAAATCCTGTATTTTTTACATATCTTCGAACATTGCCTTCTGCTTCGATTATCAAACTAGCTTTTTTAGTAGTTCTATTTTGATATGCATCTGTTGCTACGATATAGACAACATATGAACCTGCCGCTGTATATTTTTGTTCTGTTTCAGCATCTTGAAAGGAATAATTACATCCTGTTGGATCACGGCATTCTTTAACGAATGTTTCGGCTTTATATTGTCCACCTTCTGTTATTGTTACATTTCTTACTTCTAATTCTGGTCCTTCTTTATCAACAATTTTTATTATGCCATTCTTTTTTATTCCTTTATATGTTACTGTATATGAGTATTCTCCTATTTCTTCTAGAACAACATTTGATGTATCAACATTATATAATATTTCTTCAATATCATTTCCAACACCAGGTGTTATATATGATAATTTTTGGATTGGCAATGACTCACCTATTTGAATTTCTAAGGTTTTAGGCAAGAAGTCTTCTTCTGTTTTATGATTAAAGTACCAATAACCAAATATTCCTAACGCTATCATAATAATTAAAGATGCAAGGGAGATAATGTTTTGCTGACGATTTCTTTTTCTTTCACGTCTACGATCTCTTTTTTCTTTTTTCTTTGCCTTTTTAACATTTTTACTTGCTTCTATTTCTTTCTTACGTTGCTCCATATCAATTTGATCTGGTAATTTTGCTCCAGAACTCATTGTAGCTTCACCTGATTCATTAACAACTGCTAAAGTTATGGAAGCATCGCTTTTGAACATATTGTCTTTACTTACTAATTCAGTTGCTGATTCTTCACCACTATCATCAGTAAATTGTGGAATTATTGCAGATAAGTCTTGCTTTTTTTCGACATATTCTTCACTTTCATCAATCATGGTAGGCATGATAGTATTATTTTCATTTGAATTATCTTTATAAAATTCTGCTTCTTTTTTAGTACCTGGAATTATAGGAGATTTTTTTGATGTTGATTGATTTGTATCTGATTGCGGTTTTATGTTTTTATCATCATTCATATCATCATCTCCCTATTTTATCCTATTATTAATATACTATTTTTTATCATTTTTTTCAATATAAAAGCACCACATTGGTGCTTTTATTAAGTTATATTACATATGTCTTGAAATACTATCTTCGCCTAAATCTATAGTTGTTGATAGTTCTTCATCTTCATTGCTTGCATTTATAACTAGTTTATAATCTTCTGGTATTATGTCTTTACCATCTGCTGTTTTAAGAACTGTTGCTTCATCTTCTAAGTTAACTGTTGCTGTTTTTCTTTGAATTGGATTGTTTTTATTTACTAGGCTAATTCTTGTACTTAGTCTTTGTAGTTTTTCTTTTAAGCCATTACTAAACATTATTTTTATTTTATTTTTAGCAATAACGTATTTTAATCCTTCTTCAATTGTTACAACTTGAGCATTTTCACGATTTATTTGAAGTGGTTGATTCTTATCTCTTAATTTTAGTTCTAATCTTACTATTTTAGGTTCTGATGCAGCAAATTCTTCTTCACTAGGACTTTCTCCTTCCCCACCAATTGGTTGTGGTGCAGGGAATTGTTCTTCTTCATGAGGTATTCCACCGCCAAATGGAAATTGTTCTGAACCAAAATTAGGTGCGAATGGTCCAAATGGTGGAGCATTTTTTATTGCATCTCTTATTAAAGCTCTACTATTAGCTTTTGCTTCACGACGTTCTTTTAATACACTGACAATGTCGAAGTTTTTATCTTTTTTAGTTTCAGCTAGTAAACGACGATTAATGAATGAATTCTTTGCTTCAATATAATCTATCAAATCATTGATTCTTCTTGTTATATGACGATTGTTCATTGCATCTTGTGAATTTTTTCTTTCTTCAGCAAGTGTTCTAATTTCTTCTTCCGCTTCAATTATTAAGCTATCTTGAACAGAGATAAAATCTTGGACATTTCCATCTATACGTATTTCTGATAATTCAACATTTTGAGTTGCAGGATTTTGTAAGATATATTCTTTATGTTTTAGCTTGAATTGTAAACGATATTTTGATAACTCAAGACGAATATTCTTTATATCATCTTCAATTTTTTTAGCTGTTCTTTCTTTTTCTATTGTTTCGTACATTGAATCCGAAGTCATTACTGTAAATGGTGTTTCAGTGATTAATTCACTATTTAACATATTCAATCTTTCAATTAATACATTAGCGCATTCAATTGCATTAACATAATTATTAACAGCGTCTTCTTTATTTTCAGATACTACGCTTAGTTGATTTAATGCTTCATATGCTTCTTCGCTCATTTGTCCAAAGAACATAGGATGTCGTGGCATTGGTCTTGGTGCAGGTTCTGGAACTGGCGCAGGTTGTGGCGCTGGTCCTGGTTCTGGAGCTGGTGCAGGTTGTGGTGCTGGTGCAGGTTGTGGTGCTGGCGCAGGTTGTGGAACTGGCGCAGGTTGTGGTGCTGGTCCTGGTTCTGGAGCTTCGCTAATGGGAGCTGGAGGTTGATTGAATCTACTTTCAGCTCTTGAGTGAGTATTTAATTCTGCGATTAACGAAATATTAACGATTACATCAGTAGTAATTGTTCCTAAATTTCCCTCTAGGAATGTTATACTGATTCTTGAACTAACTTGATTATAGTCAATTATAATTCCCATCTGTTCAAATTGAGTATTTAATGAATTTACATAAGTAACAAAATCGTTATGTTTATTTTGGAATTCTTCACTATATTCGTTATATGCTTTTAGATCTTCCATTCTAGAAATTAAATTATCATAGGAATCGCCAAAGATAAATTTATCAATGCTATTTCCATATCCATTAACTACTATTTGTTCTTCAGCATTTTTCAATGTTTCTGAACCAATAAGCCCTTTTTCTTCTGGAGTTAGGAAGTCTGCTTTACTTATTAAGTCTCTAACATTATTTGTTAAATATATTAAATCGTTAGGAGATTTTGGTAAGAATATTTTAACTCTATCAAGAGTTGATTTAATATAGTCTTCATAAGCTTTATATATTTTTGTTTTTAGTTCGTCAATTTTTTGATTTTTTTCTTCTTCAGAAAGACCAGGAGTTTGTTGTGGGGCTGGGACTGGTTGTGGTTCTGGTCCAGGTTCTGGAACTGGTCCAGGTGCTGGTGCTGGTGTTGTAGATAATACTTTTTGATATATGTCATCTTTTATATGAGCTAAATCAGGTGAAGTACTACAAATCATATCAAGTGAATTGATTATTTGATTAATATTTTCTTTTACATTATAAAATAAAGTCAATTCTTCAGGAGCGGACAATGTGATTTTTTTATCAATTTCTGCTAGCGCTCTAATAAGTGCTTCATAGTATTTTTCAAATAATCCACGTTCATAAGTATCAATATGAACATCGTAGCTATTACCAGTAAGTTCCCTATATTTTTCATTATATGCAGAGATAGTTGCTATATGCGAAGCTACTGAACGACTATTTTTTCTGTCTAGCATTCCTTTTATGATATTATCGCTTGCAGAAAGTATCTCTAATGGCTTAATTCTTCCTATATTTTCGGCTGTAACTCCGTTTAATAAATTAACTAGTTTATCATAATTTTGCTCTTGTTCATAAAGTACAACTTCTATTTCAGTTCCTTCCTTTTCTATGGCAATTTGATACATTTCTTTAACTTCTCTAGTTAATTTATCAACATATTCTTGAAATTCCATACCATTTTGATTTGATTGTATTCTTTCATCTTCGTCAATTGTTTCTTGAACACGCTTAAAATTTAGATTTGCTATTCTTCTGTATTGCTCTATTATTCTGAAATCGCCACTTTCAAAAATTGTTTTTGCTAATTCTTGTATTTTATCTCCGTTCATATTATCACCAACATTTCTTATATTAAGATTATTTTCACTATCATCTGTATGGTCTAAACGTTCACCGACAAAGGCAGATGATATATCTCTTAAGTTTATTTTTCTAGTATTATTTCCTCGTCTTTTCATTTCTTCGACTGTTTCTCTACTCAGTCCAGAAGCAAGTGGATCAAATCTTCTAGCCATCTAACAACCTCCTTCCTATTTGTTTTTGCTTTATGTTAAGCCACTAAACCTCTTATAAAATTTGAAATTTTTTCTTTATCGATTGGATTAGTTATATCTACTAATTGGTCGTAACCTTCAGCGTCTTTTATAACGTATGAAGCTAAGATATCTACTGTACCATTATCATTATCTAGAGAATATACAGCATATTCTTTACTATCTATTTCAACTACAGAAAGTAACTCAGCACTCATTATTTCTCCTGTTTCTATTTCTACTTGGAATTTCTGATTAGAGTTTTCCATTTAATCCCCTCCATCTTCTTTTTTCTTTATTTTTATATTATATCACAAAATTCTAGTTTTAACTATCTTCTTTGTTATATACAATTCTTAATTTTGATAACATTTTATATCTAATTATTTCCTCTTTAATAGCATCCTCTTCAAATATTCTTAATTCAGCAAACTGCCAAATACTAAATGATGATAGGAAGGAAACGATATCTTCTATGTAATTTCTAGCATTTATCTTATATAGTAATACTAATAAAGCAAAACCAATAATTCCTATTATTAGGAAGAAAGTACTCTTTCTAGTTATTGCTTTTAAATTTGTTTGGCGGTTAATTGCTTCGAATTCAAAATGATTTTTGATATTTCTTCTTATCATTATTTTTTCTTCTGATGTGAAGTTATCGTTATAAATTTCTAGAACTATAGGATAATCTAAAGGAATGTATGAAGCTCGATATTCAATTTCTTCGAAAAATTCTTTTTTTAATTTAATTTTATCTTTTAGGGTATAATCATTAAGAATGTTTTGAATTTTGTTAACTTTTAATTCGATATATGCTTCATTATTGTTTATTTTTAATTCATTTATTCTTTTATAATTTTCGAATTTTTCTCTTTGATATTTTTTTATTTTTTCTGGAGATGCCATTTTATTATTTCCTTGTATTTTGATAGTAGTTTGTTTCTGATAGGTTTTCAGCAAGATAAGTTAACTCATCATCGTCATCAGTATCGTCTACTTGATCTATCATGTATAATAGTTCAGTCATACTTCCACATTTACTTGCATCGATGTTATATCTTTCTAATATTCCTACTTGATTATCTGTTAAAAGAAGACCATTAGCTCGTGTTTTTAGCATGTTACGATCATTATCTTTTAGTCCTACTAGTTCTTCTATTTCATCATTTGTCATTTCGTTTACCATATCATTCACCTTTTTTTACGAGAACACCTTTTTCATTTTTTACATATATTCTCTTTGCATTCTTTTCTATTTTATTAGCAACAGCTGTTTCTAAATCTATATTTAGCATTTCAGCGATGCCTAATGTGAATATGACAATATCAGCCAATTCTTCTTGTAAATCATCCTTTTTTAGACGATATGCATCAAAAGCTTCTGCTACTTCACCATATAAATAGCAGAATTCACGATTTATATCATCTGTAGGGAATCCTTTATTAATTTTATTTTGAAATACTTCTTTTTGTTTTGCTTTTAAATCTATCATGTTTTACTCCTCTTTTACCATTTATAATTATATCATACGTATAAAGTATACGCCACTAAAATAGGGAAATTTTTGTTATTTTTTTATTTCTTCTATTGCTCTTGCAAGTCCTAATAAACCATACTCATATGTTATGCTACCTTGTTGATATGCAATATATGGGGGACGTATTGGTCCATCAGCACTTAATTCAATAGATGAACCTTGGGTAAATGAGCCAGAAGCCATTATTACTTGATCTTCATATCCTGGCATATCCCATGGTATAGGAATAGAGTTTGAGTCAATTGGTGATCCTGCTTGAATTCCTTGAATATATTTAATTAGTTTTTCTTCATTATGAAAAATAATATTTTGAACTATATCAGCTCTTTTATCGTTATATTTAGGTTCTACATCATATCCTAAGTCTTCTAAACATTTACTAGTTAACACGGCTACTTTTAAGGAGCTTGCTACTACGCTTGGAGCTAGATATAAGCCCTGTAATAAGCTTTTATTAATACCTAGAGATGGTCCTACTTCACGTCCTTCTCCTGGGCAGGTAAGTCTTTCACCTGCTAAATCAATTAATTCTTTTTTACCAGCAATATATGCACCATTAGGTGCTATACCTCCACCTAGGTTTTTTATAAGAGATCCTACTATAACATCTGCTCCTACTGTTAATGGAGTTTTTGTTTCAACAAATTCACAATAACAATTATCGACCATTATAATAACGTTTTTATCTATTTGACGAATAGTAGATATTACTTTTTCTATTTTATCAATAGTTATACTTTTACGAGTAGAATATCCTTTACTACGTTGTATTTCAATTAATTTAACTTTATTATTTTCTAAGTATTCAGCTATTTTATTATAGTCAAAATCGTCTATTATTAAATCTATTTCATCATATTTAACACCAAAAGAAGCCAAACTACTATTATTTGGTATTATACCTATTATTTCATGTAATGTATCATATGGGGTTCCAGTAATAGATAACATAAGATCATTAGGTCTAAGGTAAGCGAATAAAGCAACAGTTAGAGCATGTGTTCCTGATATAAATTGATTACGTACAAGAGCATCTTCTCCGTCTAAAACTGTAGCAAAAATTTGTTCAATATTATCTCTTCCTAAATCGTTATATCCATATCCTGTTGTACTATTAAAATAGCTTTCAGTTACTTGATATTTATGAAAAGCATTTAATACTTTTAATGAGTTTATTTTTGAATTTTGCTCAATATCATTAAAGATTTCTTTTACTTTTATTTCTTCATTTTTTAGAAAATCCATGGTTTCTTTTGTTATTCCTAATTCTTCTAGCATTGTTTTCTACCTCCATCTATTTTTAAAATACTATCATTTAGGTAAGTTGATGTTGCTGAAAAATACACACTTTCAGCTATTTCTTCAGGGGATGCAAATCTGTTTAGTAAAATTTTATCACATTCTTCTTTTATTTGTTCATCGTCTAGTCCTTTTATAGCTTCAGTTAAAATCCAGCCAGGAGCTACGCAATTTACACGTAGTTTTTTAGCATATAGATTAGCAAAATTATGTGTTAGTGATATTACACCGGATTTTGATGCATCATAGTCCATACTATATGGATAATAAGAATCTATAGCATTAGTTGAGGAGATATTAACGATTGATTCTCCATTATGATTTTGCATATATTGACCAAAGTATTTACACATTAAGAATGTTCCAATTAAGTTGGTATTTAGGACCTTCTTAAAATCCTCTACTGTTTTATCTTCAATAGTACTATCAATAGCTATTGCAGCATTATTTACAATAGTAGTAATTTCTGGATATTTTTTAGTTACTTCATCAAGTAATTCTTTTACTTCTGTTTCGTTAGATATATCTTTCTTTATAATAGTTACTTCTACGTTATATTTTTCTTCAATTATTTTTTTAGTTTCGGTAGCTTTAGTATCATCATTCAAGTAGTTTAATATTATGTTATAGTTATGACTAGCGAAGTTTATGGCAATAGCAGCACCTAAACCACGGATTCCACCAGTAATAAGAACTGTTTTAGTGTTATAAATTAAATTCATAAAGTTCCCCTCCTTCAACAAAAAATATTATAGCACAGGTTTTTTTTTAATGTTATAATATCTTTGGTGATGGAGAATTGGGAAATTTAGTCAGTCAAGATAAGTCTATTGTAGATATTGGTAGAGAGTTTGCTTTTGAAGGTCTTGGTCCTGAATATTTTCAAGCTAAAAATGCGCAAGAATTGGAAGCTTTTAATATAGGTTATCAAGAAGGATTAAGAATAATTGCAGAAAAACAAGCAGAATCTACTAAAACAGAAGATGTAGAGATAGAGATTGTTGGAATGAAAAAATAAACCGTTGGGGTTTATTTTTTTAGTGTAGAAATATATTTTTGGTATTTGGAGATTTCTTTAGTAAAGATAGATTCTTTTTTATAGGTACTCAAAATATAAGTTTTGTTCTTAGTACGAGTTAGAGCTACATAAAATAATCTTCGTTCTTCTTCATATGGATAATAATCTTTAGTATTATTAACATACTTTAATATCTTTTCTTCTTTTAATTGAGTAGGCATTCCTGTTTTATTATCTTCAATATTAATTAAAATAACTGAATCACTTTCTAATCCTTTAGATTTATGCATAGTAAGATATCTAAAAGTAATATTATTGTATGTATAGTAATCTTCTTGTTTTGTAAAAGTATTGTCAATGTAATAATCGATATCTTTGTTATTACGACCTAATACCATTATTTCTTTATATTCTTTAGAGACAATATTTAATATAGCTTTAAAAGATCTTATTTTATTATCATCATAATAGATAATTATTGGTTTTGGAATGTGTTTATGTGAAATAAGATTTTTCTTTTGTTGAGCTTTATTTTTCATTATAAATTTTCCTGCTACGTTAATTAATTCTTGAGGATTGCGATAAGTATTAATAATCTGAAATATTTTAGCGTTAGTAAAGTACTTCGTAAAATTCAAAAATATATGTAAACTACAACCGGTAAAACGATAAATAGATTGAAAGTCATCTCCTACTGCTAGAAACTTAGCGTTGCAAATATCAATTATTTTTTTGATTAAAGTAAATTTAGTAAGAGATGTATCTTGATATTCATCAACAATTATATATTTCCATTTCTTTTTTAAACCTTTAGTATTTAAAATATCAATTGCTTTATTAATCATATCGTTAAAATCAAGGGCAGATTCTTTATTTAGTTCTTCTTCGTAGTAAAGATATATATTTATAATAAGATGTAATAAAGCTTTGTTTTCTTTATATTGATGATAATTAAATGTATAATGAATTTTTTTTAAGATAGTATTAAAATAAGATAATTCATAATTGTTTGATTTAAATAATGAAATAAAGGTTTCGATTAAACGTTTTAGGTTATTTAAATCCTTCTTAGAATATTTTGAACCTAAGATAGTATTTAAAGATTTTACTATAGAGGTGTCTTTAGATAATAAGATTTCATCAATTATATCTGATAAATAATTATCTGGTGCTATCTCATATGAGATGTTATGTTGTTTTAAGATACTTAGAGATAGTTTGTGAAATGTGTAAATATCTATGTTAAATTGATAGTTTTTAGCAATATTCTTTTGTAAATTTATTGTTGCATCGTTAGTAAAAGATATACATAATATATCTGAGGAGTTGACATTTTCTTCTTTTACTAAGTAAACTATTTTACCTATTATAGTCAGACTCTTGCCAGAACCTGCTCCCGCTACAACAAGTGATGCTTCTTCATCGCTTAATACAACGCGACTTTGATATTCATCTAATGGATAACCATTTATGTTATTAAGAATAGAATATTTACTTCGCATTGTTTTAATTACATTATTATTGTGGATATCTATGAACTTATCAAGATATTTATAGTCATGTAAAAAAGATTTATCTAATACAGATAGATTTTTTTGATGATGTAATTGTTTATATAAATTATAATATTTATTTTTTAATAAG
>DEUO01000010.1:2504-7967 GCA_002362595.1 Caryophanales bacterium UBA3260 | reverse complement strand
TATATTAATAAATATAAATGTTACAAAGAATAAATATATTTATAACATAAATATAATTTGTAAATGTAAGGAGGAATAAAATGCGTGAAAAAGCTACAATAGTATTAAGACTAATTGAATCTGGAGAAAGTCTATCAGATATTCAAACTGAATTAAAAATATCCAATACTGAAATGAGTAATATATTAAAATATATTAGAGATATCGGCTATAACTATAATAAAGTATTCTCTTCTGATGGTAAGATTAATGCTAAATTAATAAAAAGTCAATATGTAGCAGATCGAAAAAACTTGCGTATCAATATATGCGATCGTATTTTAAGAGCAATCTTTATTTCAGACTTACATATAGGTAGCGAAGGAGAAAGCCCTCGAAATCTAAAAACAGTAGTAGATTATGCAATTCATAGTGGATGTCATATTATTTTTAATGGAGGAGACGTAATAGATAATATATATCCAGATAGCCCTAGACCACCAAAAATATTAACTGTAGAAAAGCAAGTATCTCATTTCTTACGTGTTACTCCTTTTCATCCTGATTTAATATATTTTAATTTATATGGAAATCACGACTATAAATCTATTCAAGATAGTGGTCTCGATATTGCTCGTTTAATTGAAGATAAAAGATATGATATCCCGTCAATCGGTTATGGAGAATGTATTGTTCATTTAAAAGATGACACTATAGCTATAACTCATGACTTACGTAAAGTAAGCAAAAATGAAATACCTAATAATGTATCTGCGGTATATCGCGGTCATAGTCATAAATCTAAAACAAGAGATAATAAAATATTTTATATTCCTTGTCTTTCAGATAATGAAACATTCGCATATGAATATCGTCCTTTAGTCGGCTTTTTAGATTGTGAATTTATTTTTTTTAATAAAAAAATAGCTCGTATAAATATGAAACAATTAGCAATTATAAGAAATGAAATAAGACTCGCTAACGAAGAGACAATGATTCTTCAACCAGAATTTCGTGAACACCCAAAAAAATTAAAAAAATAAAGAAATTTATGATTCTTTATTTTTTTTATCAGTCTCAGGCTTTTTCTTATAAAGAATAGTCTTTAAAATATTTTCTTCTAATTCTGGTTCCTTTACATTAAAATACTTATATAAAAAATCCCCAATTTTAACTTGAACAATAATTTCCCTTATAACAAATACATAAGCAGGAATATAGTAATAATACAAATTAAAATCTTTAGCTTTATAAAAATCATAAGAAAAATAATCTATAACCATATTTCCTAAATTAGTAAAATTAAATATTAAGCATAATAATAAGGAGCCCACTCCTATAATTAATAAAATAATAGAAATTCTTGTTTTATAAAAAACTTTTTGTCCATTCTTTACATTAATAGCATCAGAATCAGTTTTACAATGATCTCTAATTAATTCAGAATTAGCATTTAACTTAATAATGTAAAGTACTATTAAGCACAAAAGAACAGCACCTATAACCATTTTTATCACCCTTTATTATGATAAAATTATATCATAAAATAAAAAAATATAATATATATATTGACATGTGTACATTATACGCATATAATTAAGGTAGGGTGATGGTAATGAATGTAAAAAACAAACTTTACAAAAACCAAGGTATTCATGTTATCACTGCTTTATTCACAGTAGAACAAGGAATAACAAAAGTTCTTCTTATAAAAAGAAAGAACGAACCATTTAGTGGTGATTGGGTTTTAACTGGTGGAGCATTGCATAATGATGAAGACTTAGAAGTAGGTGCTTTAAGAGAACTCGAAGAAAAAACCGGTATTTCTGGAGTAGAAATTAAGCAATTCAAGGCTTTCGGTAAAGTAAATCGTTCTCCTGTAATGAGAATGGTTGCTGTAGGATTCATTGGAATAATAGATAGTAAAAGAGTTAACATTTTACGTGAAACAAGAAATACTTCTAATGCCGATTGGTTTCCAATAAACAAAATACCACCACTAGGTTATGACCATGAAGAAATTCTTCATGATGCCTTAATCGAATTGCGAAAACAAATTGTTAAAAGTAATATCTTAAAGAGTTTATTCCCTGATGGAGTAACAATGCCTGAGCTTCAAAAAACGTACGAGGCAATATTAGGACATTCTTTTGATCGAAGAAATTTTCGTAAAAAAATACTTAGCTTAGATCTAATCGAAGATACTAACAAAAGTGATAAATTCGAAGGAAATAAACCAGCTAAAGTATATAAATTTAAAGATAAAATAGAACATAAAGACATATTTTAAAGATAATATATTTTCCCCAATATATTTTTCTTTTCTCTAAATATGCGTAAAAATGACACATAAGGAGGCAAACAATGATATATCTAATGCGCCACGGCCAGGATGACGAAACATATGTTGGTGGATGGAGTAATGTCTCTTTAATCCCTGAAGGAATTAAAGAAGTTCAAGATAGCGCTGAATGGATAAAAAATAATTTACAAATAAAACAAATCATATGTAGCGATGTATATAGAGCAGTACAAACAGCACAAATAGTAAGCAAACATTTAAATATCCCATATACACCATCAGAGTATTTACGTGAACAAAATAAAGGATTATTAAATGGTGTTGAAAAAACTATTGCTTATACTAAATATCCAGGATATAAAGATGGTGAAATAACTACAGAGACCGTTTTTCCAGAAGGAGAATCACTGCGTGATTTATACGAAAGAGTAAAAAAATATCTAGCTAAGATATTACAAATGGATGATGGAACATTATTAATAACTCATCGCGGATATATAAATATGATTTATTTCTTACTAAGAAATCAAGAACTTGATATGAACAAAAAACAATTTAATGTAACAACAGGTTCAATTCATGAATTAAATAAAGAAAAATTATTAATAAAAAAAGTGAGGTAGAGTAATAATGGTAAAAAGAATAGTATTAACAGGAGGACCAGGTACTGGTAAAACAACAGTTATAGACAAAATAAAAACAATATATGAACCACAAGGTTATAGAGTTATAGTTATCGATGAAACAGCAACATATTTTATATTAAAAGGTATTAGACCATTTGGTGAAAATGCAATTGATCTAGTCGATTTCCAAGAATTAGTAATGAGAATGCAACTAGCAAAAGAAGAAATATTTGATAGAGCAGCTACTATGATGGGAGATAATGCTAAAGTACTTATTGTTTATGATAGAGGAGTACTTGATAATTGCGCTTATATCTCTCCAGAACAATTCGAAGAAGTTATGACAAGACTTAATCATGTTAAATCATTTTCTGAACTTATGAACCAATATGATGCTGTAATCGATTTAGTAGGTAGAAAAGATTTCTATACTACCGAAAATAATGAAGCTAGAAGTGAAGACGCTGACTATGCTTTAGAACTTGGAGCTACTACTCTAAAAGGCTGGCTAGGTCATAATAAAATAAAAATAGTATTACCTAAAGATACAATGGACGAAAAATTAAATGAAGTATTAAATATAATAAATGAAGTACTAGCAGAAAAACCAGTAAAAAGACAAGATAAATATTCTGTAGATTTATCAAGTACTGACTTAGATGGTATTATTAGAAAATCTAGAGGAGTTATAATAGAACAAACATATTTACAAAGTGAAGAAAATGTCGAAAAAAGAATAAGAAAAGTTACTATGAATAATAGTACTTCATTCCACTTTAGTGTTTATAAAATAATGGAAGATGGTTCAAGAGTTATTATTAGCGATAAAACTATTGATGAAAGAGTGTATAATGAATTAATGAGTTTTAAAGATAATAAATACGATACTATTAAAAAACATCGTTATTGCTTTAGTGAAGAAGGAACATATTTCAATTTAGATGTCTTCGAAAACATGCCAGATATAGGTATTTTAGAAATAAATGTTTCAGAAAATGAACAAGTACACATACCATCATATATATCTGTAATGGAAAATGTTACAAATAATAAATACTATTATAATAAAAATATTGCTAAAATAGATGGAAAAGAGTTAAAAAAATCATGATAAAAACATTCACCGGGCCAATGCATAGTGGTAAAACAGAACATATGATAGATATATATTCAGGAATATATAATAAAGAATGTATTAAGGTATTTAAGCCGTTAGATGATACCAGAGATTTCTGTCTTATGAAAAGTAAAACATATGATATAAGTATTCCTGCAATTGGTGTTGATAAATTTGAAGATATATTAGGTTATGTAGATGAAAAAACTAGAACTATATTTCTTGATGAAGTACAACTAATGACAGGTAATATAGCAGTTTTAAATTATTTATCAATTGTTGAAGATATGGATATATATTTAGGTGGTTTAAATATGACATCTGAACAAGAACCATTTCTTATAATGCCTCAAATTCTAGCTATAAGTGATAAAGTAGAAAACATTCCTGCTAGTTGTTATGATTGTGGTAGAGAAGCTACTTTAACTTATTATGAAGGAAGTAAAAGTGGAGCAGTATTAGTAGGAGATAAAGGTTATTTTCCTTTATGTCATCGCTGTTTAGTTAAAAGAAGAGGTCAAATGGAAGCCAAGAAAATAATGCTTAAAAGTATTCAAGCACCTAATAATAAATTAACATAAAATAAACCAGTTCATTAATTAATGAACTGGTTTTAATATATTTACATATATTTACATATATTTATAAGTTAAAGGACTTTTAAAGACTATAAGTATATAGTTTTAAGATTAGTAATTAAATAACAATATCTTTTGATAGTATAATATGTTCTAGAATGGTTTATAATTTAATTTATTTTATAAATACTTATAGAAGCTGAGTATAAATCATTAGGTACTAACATGATTCCTACTGGTGATGTATTTATAAATCTATATGTTGATCCTGCTTCATTATCAAAAACTGCATTTCCTACTATAGTTCCTGTTTCATTATAGAATAATCTATTATGAGTTGAAGAATGAGCTATAAATACATCATTTGGCCAATATTTATGAAATTCTATACTAAGAGGAGCACAAGTTCTAGTTAATGTATTATTATTTCTTACATTAATCCACCATGTAATAGCATATTGTCCATCTGTTGGAAGAGTAAATTCTCCATTAGCAGCATTATATGTTATACCATTACTCAAGTTAACGTCATTAAATCTTATGACATTATTAGTTGGAACTACTAATTCAGTTTCATCATGTACCATAGCAGCTTCATTAAATGAAGGACCTTGAGGACCCGTTGGACCAGTGACACCTTGAGGACCCGTTGGACCAGTAACACCTTGAGGACCAGTAGGACCAGTAACACCTTGAGGACCCGTTGGACCAATAACACCTTGAGGACCCGTTGGACCAGTAACACCTTGAGGACCCGTAGGACCAGTGACACCTTGAGGACCTGTTGGACCAGTAACACCTTGAGGACCCGTTGGACCAGTAACACCTTGAGGACCTGTTGGACCAGTAACACCTTGAGGA
>DEUO01000010.1:1470-2227 GCA_002362595.1 Caryophanales bacterium UBA3260 | reverse complement strand
ACCTTGAGGACCAGTAGGACCTGTACAACCTTTAGGTCCAGTAGGCCCAGTAGGACCTTTTTCACAACAAACTTTTATTGTTTTACATTTACATTTATCATCATGATTAAAATAAATATCTTCTATATTGCATTGATTATCTTGCATATTTTTTCCTCCTTTCTACTATAGCATATGGAGAATAAAAAAATTGCTAACGGCTTTTGTCATAGGTAATAAAAAATTATGCAATATCTTTTTTTAATTTTTTACCAATATCTGTAATAGGTACTAATTTTCTTTCATTATCATTATTAGCAAACTGTGCATTACCTTTAGATTTTAATTTAATTCCATCTTTTAACGGCTTCCACATATGTAATCTATAATCGCCAATAGTATCAGATACATCAACCCATTCAGCAATTATTAAACCATCTTCTATACAAACTTCCAAACCAGCATTTGCCATAATCCATTCTGAATTAGAATTAGTCAAATCTGTTCTAGCATATACTAAATCAAAATCATTATATGTAGCATATTCAATTGCAAAGTCAATTAATGCTTTACATGCACCTTGACCTCTATATTCTTTTAAAGTAGATAATCCATAAAAGTATATAGAAGTAGGATTGGTATCTCCTTTCTTAGTAAATTCAACAGTTTCATTATCATAATTATACACACATCCATTCATCGATATAGGAATTCCATCTTTATTAAAATAAATAAATAATTTACCTTGCTTAGCATATAATTCTAATTCATCTTTTGC
>DEUO01000010.1:0-1269 GCA_002362595.1 Caryophanales bacterium UBA3260 | reverse complement strand
ATATAATTCTAATTCATCTTTTGCAGCTTCATAATCAATTGTTTCAGAATATTGTTCTTCAAATGATTTTAATAAATTCATTAATATATATATATTATTTTCTGAATAACCTAAAGTACCAATATAACATCCGTGATCTAATTTTTTCCATATTTTTAATTCACTACTATTTTCAAATATTTTTTTATAAAATTCATTCTTATTCATTTTTATCACCTTCTATAAATTTTTTATAAATCTTATATAGAGTATAAAGACTATCTTTATTTACATACTCATTAGGACAGTGTGCATAATAACCATCAGGATTCATTATGATAGTTGGTATATTTAATTCTGAAAAATAAATTGCATCAGATGTTGATTCGCATCCAACAATATTTACTTTTCTTTTTAACATATCTTCACAAATCTTTATATAATTTTTTATTTCTTTATTATTTAAATCAGTTTTAAAAACATCTCCTTCTAATAGAACTTCAACTTTTATTTTTTTATTAATATTAGAAATGTAGTTAAATATTTCTTCTTTAGAATTATCAGAAGTATGCCTTATATCTAGAATCATCTCTGCATAATCTGGAACTTGATTATCAGCAACTCCTCCATTTAATCTAGATAAATTAATAGAAGTAATATATTCTTTATCATTTTTAGGTAAAGGATATTTTTTTATTATTTGATTATAAACATTCATAAGCTCTGTTATTGCATTTTCTCCATTAAATGGTTGAGATGAATGCGCAGCCTTGGTCTTAATACTAAGTTTTAATCTATATAATCCTTTTTCTTCTTTTATTAAATCAAATTTAGACCCTCCATCAGGAACAATAGCTAATTTAGATTTATATATTTTTAATAATTCATAAGTACAATTACCATCCTGCTCTTCATCAGAAGTAATAAATAGAGCGATTTTTTTCTTTGTTTTAATTTTATTCATTAATTTTAATAAAACTGCCACACTACCTTTCATATCGATAGTCCCACGACCATAGATGTTCTCTTTATCTTCTGTAATTTCATATGAAGAAGCAGGAACTATATCTATATGTGTCGCAAAAATAATATCTAAGTTTTTTTCATTTGTATTAGAAATAACACATGAAGTATTATTATTAAAGCTATATTCTTCATATATTAAATTTTTATTTGTATTTTCTTTAATAAACTTAAAAATATTCTTAAATTCTTCATTTTCTCCATTAATTGTTTTAAATTTTAATAATTCTTTTAATAAATTAATAATTTCCTTTTTCATAATTTTTT
>DEUO01000159.1 GCA_002362595.1 Caryophanales bacterium UBA3260 | reverse complement strand
ATTCTCAAATTGGGCAGAAATTCTAAGATATCTATTAAATAATAAATAGACTTATTTTCTTGATTTTTATCTTCTTATATTCTATAATGAATACTATAAGGAGAGTAGAGAAATGAAGAAAATTAATCCTGAAAAAGAACTAGAAAAAATAAAAAAAGTAAATCTTTCATCTAATAATAGTAAAATGAGTAATCTATTTATTCCATTATTAATCATTGGGTGTTCATTTATTGCTATGACTGCAGTAACATTCTCAGCATATCTAGAAGAAGATGAAAAAGAAACATATAAAATACATATAGACATAATAAACGGAAATGAAGAATCATATGATAAAGTAATCGTCGAAGGACCTTTTAGAGATACTATAACAAGCAACAATTCTTTTGGTTCAATTGAATGTACAAGTGGGTTATTAGAATATGACCCAATAACAGAAACAGTCTCTGCTCCATATATCAATCGTAATACATCATGCGTAATTGCATTCATGGACGATGGTGTTAAAAACATTAATCCAGCAGGTTTAACTAGTATAAACGATAATAAAGGTATAAGCTATTATTATAAATCAGATCAGGAAAACAATTATGTTCTGTTAAAAGATCAATTATATCGTATTGTAAGAATTAATGGTGATGGAAGCATAAGATTAATCCTAAATGATAACATAACATCATCAGTATATGGTCCTACAAACCAATACTATAATAGTAATATAAAAACTATTTTAGAAGATTGGTTTAATCGTAACTTCTATAACGAATCATATATAGTAGAATCTGATTACGATATATCAAACTATAGCGAAATAAATACTGAAGATTTAATAAACTTAGAAGGATATTATATTAGTAAAGTAGGAACATTAAGTGCTAGAGAAGCAGAACTTATTTCTAAAGATACAACTAGTAATTATCTTACCTCATCAACAGGTATTTATCTATCAAACGGACGTGATATAGATAAGGCTTATGCATTTAAAAATAATGGTATCGTACCATCTCCAATAACAGAATATTTAAGTATCCGTCCTGTTATAAATATAAATGCTAAATTAATTGGTAGTGGAACTAAGAATAATCCATATACTATTACTGAATAAAGTATTAAATATTTTTAATACTTTTTTCTTTTAAAATAAATATAATTCTTCTTTTTTAATTCTAATTTTGTTATAATAAAAAACGTGATGTAATATGAAAAGAAACGAAGTAGATAGAAGCAAATTAAGCCCCGGAATGAAACAATACATGGAAATTAAAGACCAGTATCAAGAAGAATTATTATTCTATCGCCTAGGCGACTTTTATGAATTATTTTTTGAAGATGGAATATTATGTAGTCGTGAACTAGAACTTACCCTAACAAGTAAAAACGGTGGTCTAGAAGAGCGAATCCCTATGTGTGGCGTCCCATTCCATAGTGTCCAACCATATATTGAAAAACTAGTAAGCAAAGGTTATAAAATTGCTATTTGTGAGCAACTAGAAGACCCTAAAACAGCTAAAGGCATGGTAAAAAGAGGAGTTGTCCAAGTAATAAGTAAAGGGACTGTTGTTGATTACGAAATGCTAAAAGACTACGATAATAATTATATTGGAAGTATTTTAGATTTCACTAATCTTTATACAATTACTTATGGAGACATCTCAACTGGATCATTATATATCATGGAAATACCTAAGTCTCAAGAAAAACTAGTAAACACCATTCTATCATTAAACTTAAAAGAAGTTATTTTATATGATAATAGTAACCAAGACTTAATAAATCTATTAAAATATACATATAATATCGAAGTAAGTATATCAAGTGAATATTTAGAAAATAAATATGAATATTTATATAAAGATATCAAAGAAATGCGTCATATTTTAGGAATTAAACACTTATCTTACTACTTAGTAGTAAAACAATTAAAAGAATTAGATCATATAACAGGAGTTGAAATAGTAAGACCGGATGAATATTTAGAAATGGATGTTCATACTATAAGAAATCTTGAATTATTTGAAACATTAAGACTAAAAGAAAGAACTTACAGTCTTATCTGGTTACTTGATAAAACTAAAACAGCAATGGGTAGTAGATGCCTAAAAAACTGGCTTGCTAACCCCTTAAAAGAAAAAGAATTAATCTTAAAACGTTATGATATGATAGATACCTTAAGAAATGAATTTATCACAAAAGAAGAACTTATCCATGACTTAGATGAAGTATACGACTTAGAAAGACTATGTGGTAAAGTAATATGTGGTAATCTTAACGCTCGTGATGTCTTACAAATAAAAAGAAGCCTAAGCGTTTTACCAAGTATTTCATCTAAAATAAAAACTTTAGGTTTTCCATACGTTTTTGAAGACGAAACAAAACTCTATGAATTACTTGAAAGAAGTATTTATGAAACACCCCCAATTGGTCTAAAAGAAGGCTATTTAATTAAAGATGGATATAATTCTGAATTAGATGAACTAAAAAGCATTCGTAGTGGCGGTAAAGATTTTATAGCTAGTTTAGAAGAACAAGAACGTGAACGTACTGGTATTAAGAATCTAAAAGTTGGATATACTAAAGTATTTGGTTATTATATTGAAATAAGTAAAGGCCAATGTGACCTAGTAAAAGACGAATATGGTTATGAAAGGCGTCAAACACTAACTAATTGTGAAAGATTTATAAGCCCGTTATTAAAAGAGAAAGAAGCACTAGTCCTAAATGCTGAAGAAAAAATAATCGAGCTAGAATATAATCTATTTCTTGAAATAAAAGAAGAAATAAAAAAAGAAATATTTAATTTAAAAGCTATAGCAAGAGATTTAGCAAGTATCGATGCCATAATAAGCTTAGCTACATGTGCTGATGAATATAATTTAGTTAGACCAGAACTACTAGATACTCGTCGCATCGAAATAGTTGATGGTCGTCATCCTGTTGTTGAACGCGTCAGCAAAAAAGAATACGTATCTAATGATTGTATGATGGGAGAAGACATAAATACTCTTCTAATAACTGGACCTAATATGAGTGGTAAATCAACATTCATGCGCCAACTAGCTATAATCATTATAATGGCTCAAATGGGTTCATTCGTTCCAGCTGCTTCAGCAAAATTACCTATATTCGATAAAATATTTACTAGAATAGGAGCATCAGACGACTTAGTAAGTGGTGAATCAACATTTATGGTAGAAATGATGGAAGCCCGCAATGCTTTATCAAACGCTACAAGTAACTCTCTAATATTATTTGATGAATTAGGTCGTGGAACATCAACATACGATGGAATGAGTTTAGCTCAATCTATTTTAGAATATGTAAATGATAAAATAAAATGTAAAACATTATTCAGTACCCATTATCATGAATTAACCAAACTAGACGAACTAACTGGAATAAAAAACATTCATGTTGAAGCATATGAAAAAGATGGTAACGTTACATTCCTTCACAAAGTAAAAGATGGAGCTATCGAAAAAAGTTACGGTATAAACGTTGCAAAACTTGCAGGAATGCCAAATGATTTATTAAAAAGAGCATCAGAAATATTAAAGTATTATGAAAGTAACAATAAAGAAACAACAATTACTACCAGTGAACAAGTTACATTTAACTTTGATGAGCCTAGTGAATCAAATCTAGTATTAGAAAGATTAGAAGAAATAGATCCATTAAAAATAACTCCAATTGATGCTATAAATTTATTATATGAACTAAAGGAGCTATCGAAAAAATAATGTATAATAAAGAATATTTTTACGGAATAACAGATTTAATGCACTTTAACGTATACGCATCTCTCCTAAAAGAACACATAACAAAAGAAGAACGTGTAATTATCAAGGTATTTAAAAAGAACAATGAAGTTGTAATAATCGAAACAAATAACTTCAAAGATACATATATAAAAGATACTAGAGAAGATAAAGAAAGTGATTTAATGGAATTTGATTTAACTTTCTTAAAAGTTTTAGAAAGATATTATAGCGATTACGAAGTACCAGGTATGATTTACGAATACATCGAAGGAATAGGATCATGGTATCGTGTAAAAATCGAAGGCTATAACCCAGAGGATAAACTTCTAAAGCCCTTCTTTCTAAAAAAAACTATCCAAAAAGAAGATTTAGTAAATTATTGTAAAACAAAAAAAGAACTAAATTATCTATCTAATTTTTATGATATTACCAAAGGATTAATTAAATTTAGCAAAGAAAAAAATGTAAAGGAACTATTTTCTAAGATTGAAGAATAGTTCTTTTCTTTTATTTATAGTATTATATACTAAAGAGTTGATGAATCATGTATCAAAAAAATGTAATCGAAAAGATTAAAAAGTTTCTATTTAACGCCTTCTTTTGGCTCCTTTTTATCATAAACCTTTTATTTTTAATATATTTTATAATCTATATTCCATC
>DEUO01000067.1:2086-6913 GCA_002362595.1 Caryophanales bacterium UBA3260 | reverse complement strand
ATTTTATTTATATCTTATATTACTATTATATTAATAGACTATTTTAGAAAGAAAAAATTTTATAATGATTTATTAGGCAATATAGAATCTCTAGATAAAGCTTATTTGGTATTAGAGACATTGACTAAGCCAGGATTTTATGAAGGGAAATTACTATATCAGGCGTTATATGAAATTAATAAATCAATGAGTGAATGTGTAAAAAGTTTAGAACTTCAAACGCAAGATTTTAAAGAATATATAGAAATGTGGATACATGAAGTTAAAATACCAATTTCATCATTAATATTAATGGCTCATAATCATAGTGATAAGTTTGATAAAAAAACAATAGAACAAATAAGAAGAATAGAAAATTATGTTGATCAAGTATTATATTATGTTCGTTCGGAAAATGCTGAGAAAGATTATCTTCTTAAAGAAATAAAGTTAAGTAAAGTAATAAGTAATGTTGCTTTAAAAAATAAAGATGATTTATTAGAATATAAAATAGATTTAATAGTAAATGATCTTGATGTTAGAGTTAATACAGATTCTAAATGGTTAGAGTTTATTCTTAATCAAATAATAAATAATAGTATAAAATATAATGATAAAGATGATTCATATATTAAAATATATGCAGAGAAAGATAATGATGTTATAAAACTTATTATAGAAGATAATGGGATGGGGATAGACTCTAGTGATTTACCAAAAGTATTTAATAAGACATTTACTGGGCAGAATGGCAGAGGACTTGTTAAATCGACAGGGATGGGTTTATTTATAGCTAAGAATTTATGTACTAAATTAGGTCATAAAATAAATATTGAATCAAAAAGGAATCAATATACTAAAGTTATTATATCTTTTTATAAAAATACTTTTTTTGAAGTAGTAAAAGATAATTAGTTTTATTAAATAAATAGAAATATATGTTATAATATAGGTATATAAAGGTATTTGCTTTGAAATACAAGAGTGGAGTAAAATATGGATCAAGTTAATATGGGAAAATTAATTGCAAAATTAAGGAAAGAAAAGGAAATGACTCAGGATGAATTGGGATATTTACTGGGTGTTGGAAGTAAAGCAGTATCTAAATGGGAATGCGGAATATTTTTGTCCAAATGACACAGATATTATTTTGATGTAAATACAAAAGTATATATAAATTTTTCCTTTAAAATAAGGAAATTTAGATTTCTAAAACCCATTTGTATATACAAAAAGTTAAGTTTGTACATACATTACGCAAGTGCGAAATGCTTCGTGGTGCATAAAAAATCATTGGAAATTCTTTATTTATAAGGATTATAATATTTCGTGGTGTTTTCTCATATCCTGTTATTTTTTTTCAAAAGAAAATATTAAAAAAGGCTGCAAACTATATTAAATAATTTATTTGAAAATGATATAATAAATATAAATAAAAGTTATGTAGAAATAGTAATTTGTAAAGGAGTGGTTCAATGACTATTAAAGAAGCTATGAAAGAAAGACATATGGTAAGAAAATATGTTGATAAGAAAATACCAGAGGATTTGGTATCAAAATTAAATGAAAGAATAGAAGAAAATAATAAAAAATATGATTTATCAATCAAATTGATGCTTGATAATGATAAAGCAGTAAATAGTATTATTAAATTATTACTAGCAAAGGGTGTTAAAAATTATATTATTTTAGCAGGAAACGATACTGATGATTTAGCAGAAAAACTAGGATATTCAAGCGCTGATATAATGTTATATGCACAAACACTAGGATTAAACACTTGGTATGTTGGTGGCACTTTTAATCGTGGAGTATCAAAATATGTTCCAAATAAAAAAGTAATTGGAATAGTAGCAATTGGATATGGAATAAATAATGGTGTAGCACATAAATCCAAAACTTTAGAAGAAGTATCAAGTTATGATGGAACTATGCCTGAGTGGTTTAAAAACGGAATCCTAGCATCATTACTTGCTCCGACAGCTCTTAATAAACAAGATTATAGAATCGTTGGCAAGGGTAATAAAGTAAAAATAGAAATAGATAATGGAATATTTACAGGAGCAAATAAAGGTCTGATTAAATATCATTTTGAATTAGGCGCAGGTAAAGAATCCTTTGAATGGGAGTAATACAAATTACACTTTGAAAGTGAGTTGTGTATTATGGAATGTTTAGAATGTTATAGTGAAGATAATACTAAAAGGCCACGATTAGGAGATATGGCTTGTTTAGAAAATCACGAACAATACATTTGTGGAACTTGTGGTAGATGTATTTGTATAGATGAACACCCAGAAAGAAAATTAAGAAGGTGGAACTTTCCATTTAAAACTTTCGGAGTTGCAAAGTTATATTTGAGAACAGCAGACTATACTACGAAACAATGTTGTGGTGTATATGAGATAATTAGTAAAACTTGAAGAAAGTCATATAAAATATTTTTGATTAAATAGGAGGAATTTATGGAAAAACAAATTGAGTTTGTTCGAGTAGAATCAACGTTAAAAGGTTTTGGAGTAGGAAAAGGAGTCAAATACAGATTTGATGAAAATCGAAAAATAATTGAGGAGAAAGCTAAAGAAGGTTATTCATACAAAGGATTTGTTCCTGTTGAACAAAGAGGTACAGGTGACATAACTATTATGGACTTAGTGTTTGAAAAAGAAAAGTAATTATTTGTAAATAACGATATTTATAATAAAATGTATGTGAGAACATTACGTGTAGTTTAGAATAATATATGCAAATATAGCGCTGTATTTCTTAAATAAATTTAGTGTATTTGAATTGTTAAAAAATGTATTAAGTTCAATTTAAAAATAAATTAAGAAAGACGTATAATATAAAATTATATGTCTTTTTTATTGTTGTAATATTAAGTGATTTTAGTATAATAAATTAAATAGAAGTAATAACATTATTAATATCTTACAAAAGTGTAATAAAGTGTAATATAAGAAAAACGACATTACACTTATTTTAGTCTATTATGTTAGATGAAGGGAGAAAAATTATGGAAAGTATTTTAAAAATTGACAAAATAGAAAAATATTATGGTAGTAGATCATCTTTAACTAAAGCAATTGATAATTTATCTTTTGAAGTAGATAAGGGTGAGTTTGTTGCTATTATGGGTGCTTCTGGTAGTGGAAAGACGACATTACTTAATTGTATTTCAACTATTGATAGAGTAACAAGTGGACATATCTATGTTGGAGATGAAGATATTACTAAGTTGAAGGGGAATAATTTAAATAAGTTTAGAAGAGAAGAACTAGGTTTTATCTTTCAAGACTTTAATTTACTTGATACTTTAACAGCTTATGAAAATATAGCATTAGCTTTGTCTATTCAAAATGTAAATAGTAAAGAGATAGAAGAAAAGATTAAGAAGGTAGCAGGAGAGTTAAATATTAAGGATGTTTTAAATAAATATCCATATCAAATGAGTGGAGGACAAAAGCAACGTGTTGCTTCAGCTAGAGCAATCATAACTAATCCTAAATTAATATTAGCAGACGAACCAACTGGAGCGTTAGATTCTAAATCGGCTAAGATGTTACTTGAAAGATTTAATTATTTAAATAGTGAATTAGATGCAACAATTCTTATGGTAACTCACGATGCTTTTACAGCTTCATATGCATCACGTGTAATATTTATTAAAGATGGAAAGATATTTAATGAATTAAATAGAGGTGATGATAATAGAAAAGAATTCTTTGATAAGATTATTGATGTAGTAACTTTATTAGGTGGCGATTTAAATGATGCTTTGTAAGTTATCTTTAAAAAATATTAAGAAAAGTATTAAAGATTATACTATCTATTTCTTTACTTTAATTCTTGGTGTATCAATATTTTATGTTTTTAATGCTTTAGATAGTCAAACAGTAATGATGAAAGTATCTTCATCTACACAAAGTTTAATTGAACTTATGATGCAAACGCTATCAGGAGTTAGTGTCTTTGTTTCATTTATTTTAGGCTTCTTGATTATTTATGCTTCAAGATTTTTAATGAAAAGAAGAAATAAAGAATTTGGCATTTATATGACTTTAGGCATGAGTAAGAGAAAAATATCGATGATTCTTTTTATTGAAACTTTATTTATTGGCGTTATATCATTGGTAGTTGGGCTTTTCTTAGGTATTTTATTGTCACAATTTATGAGTATAATTGTTGCTAATATGTTTGAAGCGGATTTAACGAAATTTGCTTTTACTCTTTCAAAAACTGCTATTATAAAAACAATAATTTATTTTGGTATTATGTATATACTTGTAATGATATTTAATACAATAAGTGTTAGTAAATGTAAATTAATTGATTTATTAAATGATTCTAAAAAAGGAGAAAAAGTAAAACTTAAAAATCCATATCTTTGTATAATAATATTTATTATTTCTTGCATAGTATTAGGATATGCTTACTATATGGTTACTGATGGATTTTTAGAATTAAAAGAAGTTAGAGATATAATTGTTATTATTGCAATGGGATGTATATCTACGTTCTTTATATTTTGGTCATTATCTGGATTAATTCTAAGAATAGCA
Source organism: Caryophanales bacterium UBA3260 (assembly GCA_002362595.1). The sequence goes on along the minus strand of DEUO01000067.1, from coordinate 2,372 downwards.
TTATTATGCAAGAAACATTACTATAAAGGATTAAATAGTTTTACATTAAGACAATTTTCAAGTAAGATTAATACTACTGTATTTTCAACAACAATTATTTGCTTAATGTTATTTATCACGATATGTTTATTATCTTCTTGTTTAACTGTAAAAAATTCAATGAATTCTAATATAAAAGAATTGGCACCTGTTGATTATGAGTTTACAAATACGGTAAATATGGATAGATATTATGATAAATATAAAAATGCAGGATATAATGATGAACAAATTAAAAATTCTAAGT
>DEUO01000067.1:825-1900 GCA_002362595.1 Caryophanales bacterium UBA3260 | reverse complement strand
ATGAACAAATTAAAAATTCTAAGTTAAGTGTTTTAGATATATTTAAAGAGTATGATTTTGATATAAATAAGTATTCTAATGAATATGTAGAAGTTAATATTTATGCAACGCCTGATTTAACAATGAATAATACACTTGGATCTAAACTTGATACTATAAGAACTAGTTTTCCGTTTTTGAATTATGATACGATGGAAGAAATTATGAAGATAAGTGATTATAATAAAGTAGCTAGACTTTATGGGAATGAAGAATATACTCTTTCTAAGGATGAATATATAATAATAGCTGATTTTGATTCAATGGAAAATATAAGAAATATGGCTTTAGAAAATAATGAAGTAATTAATTTATTTGGGAAAACTTTAAAACCTAAATATACTTCATGTCAGGATGGATTTATAGAGATGTCTTCTAATCATATTAATACAGGTATTATATTAGTAGATGATAGTGTTATTTTAGAAGACTATATATATCAAAATAGTATTATTGGTAATTATAATACAAAAGATAAAGAAGAAATCAAGAAAATAGAGAATAGTATTAATGAATTAACACAAAGTTCAAAAACTAAAAGTTATGTTTTACCTAGTGGAACAACGAGACTAGCTATTAGAGAAACAACAGTTGGATTATCAGCGATGGTTACTTTTATTGGTCTTTATTTAGGAGTTATATTCTTGATTAGTAGTGCAGCTATTATTGCATTAAAAGAGTTATCAGAAAGTAGCGATAATAGAGAAAGATTTATGATACTTAGAAGGATTGGAACTGATGAAAAGTTAATTAATAAGGCTTTATTTAAGCAGATTTCAGTTACTTTTATATTGCCTTTATCACTAGCATTAATTCATTCGATATTTGGGATTAGATTTGCTGTTAATGTATTAGAGATATTTGGTACAGAAGGGCTTTTACCATCTATTATAATGTCATGTGTATTTATTATAATAATATATGGTGGTTATTTTATAATTACATATTTATGTAGTAAAAATATAATAAAGGAACAAAGATAATGTATTTATTAATAAATTTTGATAGAGTATTACAAAGTATTAAAGATACTTGG
>DEUO01000067.1:0-554 GCA_002362595.1 Caryophanales bacterium UBA3260 | reverse complement strand
CCTGTTATTATTCCACTAAGTATATTGTTTTTAGTCTTTTTACTTATTGCTATTATAAGAAAATATAGATAAATATGATATTTTATAATGATATGTTTTATAGTTTTAAGAAAAGTATTGATACTTAAGGAGTTGATTAAAATAAAGAGAGTTCTTTTACTTATATTAATTACTATTATAATTTTAACTTTATGTGTAGGTTGTAGTAAAGATACTATTTTAAATACGTATGATAAATTTAATCGGGTAGTAGGTGATTTTAATTTAACTAAAGATTCTAAGTTAAAAGGTCATCGTACATTTGGAAAAGATCATTATGTTGGAGAATATAAAGTAGAATATGAGAATTTTACTGGGAAAGAAATATTATTTGGCGGTACTACTATAGAAAGAGATAATGGAGATAGTATTCATTTGAAAATAGAAGTTTTAGATTCATTAGGAGATTTAAATATATATATGAGATTAAAAGATAAAAAAGATATTATTGTTTCTGATGATGGAATATATGAGTATGAATTTAATGTTAAAGATGGAAGTAATTATTTTATTAT
>DEUO01000076.1:2264-3749 GCA_002362595.1 Caryophanales bacterium UBA3260 | reverse complement strand
TCAACTAAATAGGTTATATTATCGCATTTATATTTTTATATACTTATAATATTAAAACAAAAAGGAGAGCAAAAAATGGATTCAAAACAAATATTCATCGGAAACATAAAAAAATGTACAAAATATGATATAAGTACTACATTCAGTAGTGAAACATATATTGGAGAACAATGTATAAGTTGTGATTCATTTGGTTATATCCAAGAAGAATCTGAGATAGCTAAGGAGAATGCTGTTTTAATAAGAGTAGCAAAAAGCAGATATGTTGATATAGATAGTTATCGTTCTGCAGTTGATTACTTTAAAGTACGTCAATCATTAACTGGAACTAGAATGAATATGGATGGAATAGTTATGTCAACATCACCTTATCATGTAGGTTGTTTATTTGTTGATGAAGATTCTTTACAACCCTACTATACAGAAGAACAAGATCCTAAAAATATATCAGTTCGAAAACTAAAAAAAGAATTAAGACAAAAAAATAATTCATAAAAATAGTCAAGTTTTTTTAATCTTGACTATTTTCTATATAACCATTAAAAGTTTCATAAACCTTTCTTAATAAATATTCATCTTGATATTTTTCACCCAATGTAACACCATCATTTTCTCCACAATTTATCTTATTTTTTCCTAGCGCTTTATATATTCTATAAGCCTTTGTATAAATCTTAATAGCTAGTAAAGAAGACTCTAAATCCACAACTTTAGGTACCATAATTAATATATCAGCAACATTTCCGCCATCATCACATAATGGAGTAGCATAAACCATACCTTCTTCGATAGAATCATCAAAATTAATTACTTTTACTTTATATTTTATAAATTCCCAGAATTCTTCTTCAAATCCTAGGAAACTTTTTATATCATCGATATTCGTTCCTAAAGCTACAACTCTTTTCGCATATGATAAAGAACTTATTAGTGATGGTATTGTTTCTTTTCTTCTAAGACCTCTAAATTCTTGACCAGTTTCTGTAGCATCTAAAATATCATCAAGAACATCATAATAGAAATATACACTCTCATCATTAGCATTATCTAATATAGCAATAACATTTTCTACAGCGGCAACATCAAACTCATCAATATGTTTTAAAATATAATTTAATAAAGTTCTTTCATTTCTTAATATATAAAACATTTCTCTAATAACATTAATGTTATCTTTTGTTATTTTACTATTATTTCCAAAAACAATTAATGATTTAAAATACGAACTCAAACTATAAAATGTAATAAGTAACATTTGTTCCAAACTACCATTTTTCATTTCCTTAATATCTTTTAAAATTTTCTTTTTACTTTCAATATAATCCATTATAACCACCATTAAGAACATATTATACTATATTTTTTCAAATAATCCACAAAAAAACATCAGTTATACTGATGTTTAATTAACACTTGGTGGAGGATGTGGGATTCGAACCCGCGACCCCCTGCGTGCAGGGCAGGTGCTCTAGCCAGCTGAGCTAA
>DEUO01000076.1:1590-1988 GCA_002362595.1 Caryophanales bacterium UBA3260 | reverse complement strand
GCCAGCTGAGCTAATCCCCCAAGAACATATTAATAATATCATAAAATATATTTCTATGCAAGCATTTTCTTGAAAAAATAGCCATAATTATCAATTTTAATTAATCCTAATTAAGTATGTAACTTATAACACTTTAAAAAAAGTTCAATATTTGCTATTATTAATTAAGAAAGAAGGATAATATGCAAAATTCAAATAATGTAAACTATAAAATATCATCAATACCTACAGATTATGTAAAAATAGATATGAATGATGGTAATTCAATGATTATTAAACTAAATAATGAAAATACACCAATAACAATTAATAATTTTAAAAAATTGGTAAATGAAAAATTCTATGATGGTTTAATCTTCCATCGTGTTATAAAAGACTTTATGATTCAAGGAGGAGAT
>DEUO01000076.1:583-1244 GCA_002362595.1 Caryophanales bacterium UBA3260 | reverse complement strand
TAAAAGAGGTGTATTATCAATGGCGCGTTCTAGTCACCCAGATAGTGCTAGTAGTCAATTCTTTATTGTACATCAAGACTCAACTTTCTTAGATGGTAACTATGCTTCTTTTGGTATATTAATAGAAGGATTTGAAACTCTCGATAAAATAGCAAGTACTAAAACAGATAATAGTGACAGACCTATCGAAGAACAAAAAATAGATAAAATGTATTTTATTGATATAAATGAATAAGGAGAAAATAATATGAAAAAGAAAATATTAACAATAACATTTTTATTAATTTCTGTTTTATTACTAACTTCATGTGGTAAAAAAGAAAATGATATCGTTAAAGATGAAATAAATGAAGGTACAGTTGATGGTTATAATTTTAAAGTAACAGATGAAGTAACAGATCGTGTACGTATCCAAATGGAAAATGGTGACATAATGTTAGCAGTCTTATCAAATAAAGATACGCCAATTACTATTGCAAACTTTAAGAAATTAGTAAGTGAACATTATTATGATGGATTAGTATTTCACAGAGTTATAAAAGATTTTATGATCCAAACAGGAGATCCAACAGCAACTGGTACTGGCGGCTCAAATGAAAAGATAAAAGGTGAATTCAAAGAAAATGGTGTTGCCAATAACTTATCTCATAAAAGAGGTGTA
>DEUO01000076.1:0-286 GCA_002362595.1 Caryophanales bacterium UBA3260 | reverse complement strand
TAAAAGAGGTGTATTATCAATGGCACGTCGTGGAGGTAATCCAGAGACTTCAGAAACAATGAATTCTGCATCAAGTCAGTTCTTTATTGTACATAAAGATTCAACTTATCTAGATGGCAAATATGCCTCATTCGGCTATGTATTTGCAGGCTTAGATGTAGTTGATAAAATTGCAGAAACAGAAACAAATTCTAACGATAAACCAATAAAAGATCAAAAAATTAAATCAATAAAATTTATAACAGTAGAAAAAGCTAATTAAATGAAGTTGTCAACAAAAAGTAGA
>DEUO01000090.1:6055-7737 GCA_002362595.1 Caryophanales bacterium UBA3260 | reverse complement strand
GCTTTAAGTTATTAATTACTTTTTTCATAAATACCACCTTAGATTTTATTATATTATAATAATTATTATTTTTCTATATATATTAAGCTATAATAAATAAATAAAAAAGTAGAAAACTTATAAGATAAAACTTTATTTTATAATACTTTCTACTAACTCTTTTTTTAATATTCTTTGTCCATTTACAGCTCCAGTACCTAATGCGACAAGTTCTGTTCTTCCTTGTGTTACACTAGCCACTTCATCTTCTAACCATTCAAGATATGTTCTAATATACTTATTAAAATAGAAGTCATCATACAATCCTTTCTGTTCAAAAAAATCATAATCTAAATGCTGAAAAAAGTTTAAATAAATACCAGACGGTGTATTAATACGACAATTAGTTTTAAGTTTATTTATATCTAAATCAAATATTCTTCTTTCCATCTTTGTAACAGTTGTCTGTTCTGATTGATCATATATAGTATTAGGAAGGCTATCACTATCAAGCCAAGGAACTTCTATTAACTTAGTTTGATATTCATCCATTCCTTTAGCTTTATATACTAATCTTTCAATCTCCAATGCTTGACTTAAAGTTAATTCGCCAATCTTTATATTTCTGTAATTATTCCCAAATAATTGCTTTAATGATACCTCAGGTAAATGAGCAAGTAACTTCTTTACATAAGCAACATTTGTATTTGGCTCGTTATAATCATCTTTACATGGATAACTACCAATCATTGCTGCTAGATTAACAAGTGACCAAGTAAGTTCATCTCCCGTTCCATAAGCACCCGTATAAATTATCTTACCATCATTTGTAATATTACTTATTCTAATAGGAAAAGGTCTTACAACCATAATTGTTTGTAATAATCTTTCTGGTGAAATACCACAATCTGCAAGTAATTGTGCTGAAGAAACATTTCTACTAGTTACAAAAGGGTAATTTCCACTATGATTTAAATCTAAATCACAACCTTGTGCCCCCTCCATTAAGACATATTCAAAAGGATTATCTAAATGAGTATACAATCTTTCTAACCATTCGTAATTAGAACATAATACAGCATTTTTATATGTTTTAAAAAACTTTAATTTTGCATCTCTAATAACTTTTTCCTGAGTAACAGCGCCACATCCTTTAAATGTAGAACCACTTTTTATATGTTTTCTCTCATAATTTTTATGCCTTGCCTCAATAATCGGAACCATTTCATGAACATATATCTTTCTATCTCCCAAATAACGCTCAACTTTCTTATATTCATTAGCAAAAACCTTCATATCAATTGCTGAACCAGGACCAATAAATAATTCCGTATTAGGATTAACAGCAGCTACTGGAATATTTCTAAATACTGTTGAAACGCCATTCTCACTTACAAAAGTATGACCTGCATTTGGCATGCAATTAGTAACAGCAGCTCCTAAATTAATTCTTTTATCCGTAGCTATCTCTCCAGCAACTTTAGCTTTCCCACAACTACCAGTTTCTCCATCAATAACAGATATAACATTTCTTAGCATAAAACCCACCTAAATTTCAAATTTTAAGCTATTATATCATATCATTAAAGATAAAAGTATGATATTATAAAAATATAATTAAAATAAGGTGAATAAAATGAAAAAAATAAAGATAAGTAAAAGAACAGCCTATATCCTATTAATAACTATATCTCTAATAATAG
>DEUO01000090.1:5630-5775 GCA_002362595.1 Caryophanales bacterium UBA3260 | reverse complement strand
AATCTCTAATAATAGGTATATCTGTTGGTATAATAATTACTAAAAGAAATAATAGTAAAAAACCAGATCCAATATCTCATAATGATAATTTTATCTATATTAATACCTATGAAGATGAATTATCTAAAGAAAAGAATATCGTCTT
>DEUO01000090.1:486-5350 GCA_002362595.1 Caryophanales bacterium UBA3260 | reverse complement strand
GAAAAAGATTTTAAATCTAATAATTATGTTATAGTACCAATATCTTTTGATTCTTGCTCTGATGAGAATATAGTACCAACAGATTATAAAATAGATAACAATAATATTACAATAAATATAAGTTATACGGCTACCTGTGGTGTATGTAAAGCATCTTATATTTATTATCTTTTAAAAGTAGATAAAGAATTAAAAGAAGTTAATTTATCTCTTAATTATAAACAACGTAATACTATTAAGTGTAATACTGATATATCATATAAACCAATTATTTATTTATATCCAACATCTACTATTAATATAACAATAAAATTTAATAAACCTGAAAATCTAATTACTACATATCCTAAATATATTGATAAGTGGGAAGTATCTGCTGAACCAAATGGTAAATTGATTGATATAAAAACTAATAGAGAATTATATAGTTTATACTGGGAAGGTAATAATCATCAAGGAACTATAACTAATGAAGGCTTCATAGTAAAAGGAGAAGATACAATACCTTTCTTAGAAAGCCATCTTAAATATCTGGGATTAACCGAGCGTGAAGCTGATGAGTTTATAATCTATTGGTTACCAAAACTAGAATCAAACAAATATAACTATATTCACTTCGAAACAACAGAAGAAATAAATTCCTATATGCCTTTAGATATATCTCCACTACCAGATACAATAATTAGAATAAACATGAATTATAAACCATTAGAAGAACCTATAGAAGTAAAAGAACAAATATTATCAACTCCTAAAAGAGAAGGATTTACTCTTGTAGAATGGGGTGGAAGCCTAATTGAATAAAGGATACTAATATCCTTTTTCTTTATACTTATGATATACTTTTTAAGAAAGAAGTGATTTATATATATCGTAATACATATCTTGAAATAAATTTAAATAATATAACTAATAATGTAAAAAAAATAATTAATACTTATAATACATATAAATACTATTTTGGAGTTGTTAAAGCAGACTGCTATGGTCATGGAGATATTCTTCCTATAAAAGCTATGCTAAAAGCAGGTATAAACTATTTATGTGTAGCAACACTAGAAGAAGCATTAACTATCAGAAAAGCAATACCTGCAATACCTATCTTAGTCTTTGGTTTAATAAAAAAAGAACATATAAATATCTGTATATCTAATAATATAACAATAACAATAAATAACTTAGAACATCTTAATTCATTATTAGAAATACCTAATAACAATCTTAAAATTCATATAAAAATAAACAGTGGTATGAACCGTTTAGGAATAAAATCATCTATAGAATTAGATAAAGTAATAGAAAAAATAAATAATTCAAATCTAATATTAGAAGGTCTATATACTCATATTCATACTCCTACTAATAGAGAAGAAACAGAAAAACAAATAGATAAATTTAAAGAAATTACAGCTAATATAAACTATAATAATATTCCTATAATCCATTTAGGAGCAAGTGAAGCAACTATTAACTATGATAAATTATCTTTTGTTAATGGATGTCGTTTAGGTATTATCATGTATGGCTTATGTCCTAATAATCTTAATCTAGAATCGACTCTTAAATTATATAGTGAAGTAATAGCTATAAACGAATGTCAAAAAGGAGAAACTGTCGGATACAATGGTAATTATAAAGTAACTAAAGATTCTAAAATAGCTGTCATTAGTATCGGCTATGCCGATGGTATTATAAGAAAAAATACTAACCGTTCTATCTATATAAATAATAAAAAATATAAAATAGTAGGTAATATATGTATGGATATGTTATTTGCTTTAGTAGATAATAAAGTAAAAGTAGGGGATAAAGTAGAAATAATTAAAGATAATAATCACTTACAAGAAATATCTAATCATTTAAATACTATCCCTTACGAAGTAATATGTTCTATATCTAAAAGAGTGCCTCGTATATATAAATGAAAGGAATAAATTTATGAGTTGGTCTGAATATCAAGAAAGAACTTATCGAACTAAACCTCAATATCTTGCTGTCTATATCGCTAACAACCTAGAATTTAATACTATAGTTGACTTAGGATGTGGCAGCGGTAATGAAACTGTCTACTTACTAAAAAAAGGCAAGCAAGTAACATCAGTTGATGCCTATTTAAATGAAGATTATATTACATCTAGAATAACTGAAGAAGAACAAAATAACTTACATCTAATTAAATCTAATATAGAAGATATTACAATACCTAAATCAGATGTAATAATGAGTTTATTTACATTACCATTTTGTAACCCAGAAGAATTTAATAATATATGGAATAAAATTAAAGATTCTATAAATCCAGGAGGTTACTTAGTAGCAAATCTTTTTGGCAATAGAAGTCATCATGCATCTAAACAAATTCCGGTATTTACTGAAGAACAAGTAAAAGAACTGTTAAAAGATTATACTATTATAAAATGGAAAGAACAAGAATATCAAAGAGAACTAGATGATACTCATTGGCACTACTTTGATTTTGTAGCAAAGAAAAAGTAAACAGTGTTTTTACTGTCTACTTTTATCTTACAACTCCAATTACTAGTAGTTTTTATAATGAATAATAATAAGCCTACTTATCGTTTATAACACCATTAATTAAATTTAAATCAGAAGGAATAATCCATTTGCAATTAGCTTTTTTAAATAAAACCAAAGGAATAATAGCACCACTTCTTGCTCCGTCCATCCATTTAGGATTAGAAGGCATTAAATCATATAATTCATCCATACTAATACTATCGAATACTTTTTCAGTTCCTTTAATATAATCATCTAAAGAAACCATATACTTATGTATTCCATCGTTAAATAAAGTATTAGGAACTAAATTAAACTTCGTAAGTAATTCAAATCTTTCTTCTCCGCCCGTAAATATAGCACAATCATAGTCCGTATCTAACTTAATATCTTCTAATCTCTTACTAGTATAATTTTCCATATCTTCAACAGAATCTCCACTATATTTCTCATTAACTTTACTAAAGTTATTTAATAAATCAGCAACACCTATATTTAAATTCTTAGTATCTGTAATATCTCTACCTACAAATGTAACTAACTCTGTTGTTTTACCACCCATATTAATAATTAATACTTTCTTATTATTATAATCGTTCTCCATAGCTTTACCTAAATAATAATTCTCTATTCCATGACTTATAATATTAAAATGTAAATCAAACTTATCATTAAATAACTTAATTAATTCTATTTTTTTTTCATTAATTAGATTTCTAAATATTCCAGTAACATAAATATGTGTATTCTAGTATTCTAATTTATATTTATCTTTTAATTTACTAAAATAATTACATAATTCTTCTAAATTATTTTTACTTATTCCATCCTCCGGACTAAAATCATTTTTAAAATAAATTGAATGTTCTTCCACTAATTTTAATTCATCTAAATAAGAATATACTTTTATTGTTGAAGAACCTAAATCAATATAATAATGCATATTATCACCACCTAATCTTATCTTATCATAATTCTATTTTCATATCCAATTATTTTCTATATTAAAAGACGATAATTAATATCGTCTTATTTCTTATTTCATTATAGAAACATTAACAGCTCTAGTTTTATTTTCGTCTTTAGGATCAGGTTCAATATCAAAAGATACTTTCTGACCATCTTCTAATGATTTATATCCTTCAACATTTATTGCTGAAAAATGTACAAAATAATCTTTTTTTGTTTTATCATCTGTAATAAATCCATAACCTTTTTCTTTGTTAAAAAATTTAACAATACCAGTATTCATTTTTTTACCTCCTTACATAACATTTCATAAGATAATTATTATATAAGTAGTATAAAAATAAACATCTATGTGAAATACATATCAAATATATCACTTTATCTTAAGAAAGTAAATATTACCAGATATTATCTGGTGACTTAACTAATTTATGTTCTACCTTTTCTTCATAACCAGTAAAGTCAAATGGTACATTATAACTATCTGCAAATAATCTTGCTCTAGTTATTCTTTGAGGAGAATTGCTATCAAGTATTCTATATATTATACATTTAAAGAACATACTTCTAATATTTTCTCTTATACTGTTCTTTTCTATTTCCTCTCTTAATTCACTTTCTTTTTCTAGTAAACTCATTTGTTGAAGTAAAGCACCTGCCTCCACAATACTTAACCCATTAAATATATTATTTATCTTTCTTTTAGCTAGTAATGGATTAAGCCCTTTAATACTTTCCATTCCTTCCATCTCTGTTACGTTACATCCATCAGTATGCATATGTGCATATGAATTATCTTTATTTATATATATTAGCGAACTAAATAAAGGCTTTAAAAATAATCTCTTTGTTGCATCAGTAGCATTAGCTAACATATCTTCTTCATTAATACTTAAAGAATTCTCATTTACTAATATTTCATCACTAAAATGTGCTTCCATATAATTTTTAAAATAATCTAAAGCTGTATTATATTCATTTGTTAATACTTCTTTATCATTATCATCTAATTTTAACCCAACTATACTATATAATCTTTTCATATTATTTATATAAAGACTAGCATAATCAGGACTTACTAAATCTTTCTCTTCATTTTTCTTTTTAAACATATTCATCTTCCCATCTCTATGTAATTATAACATAAAACATAAAAAAAGACCTATATAGCAAATTATCTACATCTGTGTTATAATAAATAATAGAGTAGAGGGATTATTATGAGAAATATTAGGTATTTATTATTATTAATTATCTTATTACCAACTATTGTATTAGCTAATGATAATTATAATATTGCCAGTTGTGATACTGAAATAACTTTTGCTAATGATAATGAATATACATCATCCGAAAATATTGATTTTAATTTTAATAA
>DEUO01000090.1:0-242 GCA_002362595.1 Caryophanales bacterium UBA3260 | reverse complement strand
TATAAATACTAAAAATATTCTTGTAGATAAGGATTATTTCTTAGCAACTGAAAACGAAAGCAAAATAATAAAAATATATAGTAATGAATTTGATAAACGTTCATATAGTATAAGATATACTATAAAAAATGATAATAAGGAATCTAATAAAGTAAACATATGTAGCAATTACAATGGTAATATTAGTAATATTAATTTTCGTTTAGATTTACCCAATACTATATCTGAAGATAACATTAAAT
>DEUO01000110.1:1122-5314 GCA_002362595.1 Caryophanales bacterium UBA3260 | reverse complement strand
ATTTTGATGGTAAATCTTTTTTATTTATTATTATTATATAGTTTTTATTTTTAATTTCATTTAATAAAGTTTTTATATCATCTGTTAATGGCTCATTATTGTTTAGAACAAATAAAACTAAGTCTGATTCATTCATCATTTTTATACTTTTTTCAACGCCAATTGCTTCTATTTTATCGCTTGTTTCTCTTATTCCTGCTGTATCTATTATGTTAAGAAGGATGCCATTTATGCTTATTTCCCCTTCTACTATATCTCTTGTTGTTCCAGCAATTTCAGTTACTATTGCTTTATCTTCTTCTAGCAAAGCATTTAATAAACTACTTTTACCGACGTTTGGTCTACCTATTATTGAGGTTTTAATACCATTTTTTATGATGCGCCCATTTTTGCTTTCTTTTAAGATATTTTTTATTTTTTGTTTTAGTTGTTTTATTTTAGGAATAAGTATTTGATCTGTAATAATATCAACATCATCATATTCAGGAAAGTCGATGTTGACGTTTATATTTGAGATTATTTGGACCATTTCATCTCTTAGTTCATTGATTAAATTTGAAACTTTTCCAGTTATTTGGTTTGTTGCTAAAGATAGTTGAGTGTTTGTTTTTGCTTCTATCATATCCATTACTGCTTCAGCTTCAAGTAGATCAATACGTCCACCTAGAAAGGCTCTTTTGGTAAATTCACCAGGTTCCGCTAAACGACATCCGTTTAGTAAAAGCAATTCAAGGACTTTATTGGTTGCTGCTATTCCGCCGTGTGTATTTATTTCTACTACATCTTCTGTTGTAAAAGTTTTAGGAGCTAACATTACCGATACAAGGACTTCATCTATTGTTTTGTTATTTTTGTCTATGATATGCCCATAGTTTATTGTGTGTGATGGTACTTTGCTTAGATCTTTACCTTTAAATATTTTATTTACTATTGATATGGAATCTTCTCCACTTATTCTTATTATAGCAATGGCACCTACTCCTGTACTTGTTGCTATTGCACATATTGTATCGTTCATATTTCCAGCTCCTTTTTCGTTCGTATTATAGCACATTTTTTGTAGTTGGGAAATATATTTGAATTTAGTAAAAATATTTCCCGGGAAATAATTTGGTTTTAAAAAAAAGATGATTATTCATCTTCTTCAATTTCTTTGTATCTAATAACGATATGGCGATGAGGCTCTTCACCTTCGCTTAGTGTTGTTATTCTTTTGAAATTAGCTAATGCATTATGAACTATTCTTCTTTCATATGAATTCATATCATCTAAAGCCACATCTACTTTAGTTCTTATTACTTCTTTTGCAATTCGCTTAGCATTTCTTTCTAAATTAGTATTTTTCTTTTCTTTATAATTTTCTACATCTAATAATATATATGGATATGTTCCGATTTCATTATGAACTATTTGTCGTAGTATTGTTTGAATTGCTATTAATGTTTGACCATTACGACCTATGAGAATATTATTTTTATCAGAATACATTTTTATTGTTATTTGATCTTCTCTTATTTTTGTTTCATATTGGCAATCAATATTCATATTTTTTAATATTTCAGATAATTTTTCTTTTATAAATTCTGCTACATCTGATATCTTTATTACACTACACTTATATGTTGTTGCTTTAAATAACTTCCCTTTTATTTCTTCTTCTTGCATTATAACTTCTGTTTCATTAACATTAAGTTCTTCTAACGCTTTATTTCTAGCTTCTTCTTTTGTTTTACCTTCAAATACTTCATACTTCATCGTTAAATCCTCTTTTCAATTATTTTCTTTATTATAAAATTCTGTATTACTGCAAAACCATTTGTAACAATCCAATATAATGCAATGGCTGTTGGGAGGCTTAATGATGCTATTGATACCATAACTATCATAAACATAAATGTAAATTTCATTTGTTGAGCCATTTCATTATTTTGATCTTGACTTTGCATTGAAATTTTAAATGATAAGAATGTCGTAAATATTATTAATATTATTAGTATTATATAAGTATAATTATGCTGAGCAATACCTGCAGTTGGTGTCATTCCTAAATTCATTGTTAGGAAGGTACCTTCAAATATTGCTGGTACTCTGTTTATTGCTTCTAAGAAAGCAAAGAATAATGGTAGTTGAATAAATGCAGTCAAGCAGCCACTTATAGGGTTTACTTCATATTTTTTATATAGAAGCATTGTTTCTTGGCTCTTTGCCATTAATGATTCATTATCCTGGCGATTTGCATATTTTTTTTCAATCTTAGCTAGTGCCGGCTGAATCTTTTTCATATTTTCTGATTGTTTTACTGTCTTAATTTGAATTGGCATTAATATTATTCTTATAATTAAACCTATAATCATTACAGAAATACCCATATTATTTACTAAATATCCAAGTTTTAATATTATATAAGCTAGTGGTTTAATAAATATAGATTCCCATAAACCATTATATTTTAGTTTTGATGGAGTAAAGCTACTACATTCTGGTAAATCTTCAAGGCTTACAGTTAATGAATCGTTATATTTATTATAAGTTTCATACAAACTATCTTCACTCGGTTTACATAATATATTAGCTGTTAAGCTTTGACCAGTTTCTTCATTAATAACTGCTTTTTTATTATCTTTTAACTGCTTAGTACAGCCAGTACTTAATAAAAACAATCCTAATATTAACAGCACTTTTAGTTTTTTCTTCACATTATCACCTTTATTTTTCTATTAATTCAATAAAAGCACTCTCTAAGTCGTCATATTTAACACTAGTGCATGCCTTCCTTATCATTATAATATAATTATGCTTATTTTTAAATAAATTTCGATTATTATCAATAATAGATCGGGTTTGTCTTTTTAATTTATTTCTTGTTACTGCGTTTCCTACTTTATTACTTATTGCTATACCATAATTAATTTTATCTTCATTTATTTTTTCATTATATATAATAAAATAGTTATTTTTTTTAAATTTTCCATTATGAATTAAATTATTAAATATTTTCTGATTTTTGATTGTTTCTGTTCTTTTCATATTTAGACACCCTTTTTTATACATAAAAAACCACTAAGTAGTGGCTTATTTAACAACGATTTTTTTACGTCCTTTTTTTCTTCTTGAATTTAGAATATTACTTTCTTTTCTAGCAAAAAAGCCATGTTTTTTAGCTCTTTTTCTATTATTTGGTTGATAAGTTCTTTTCATAATATACACCTCCACATCTAAATAAGCTCTCTTATTATAAGCTTATGTAGGAAAAAAAGTCAAGGCTTATCGTTTTTTATTCTAATTTTTTTATTTATCAACAATTAACTGTTGATATGTTTATAACTTTTTTAACATGTTATTTTGAAATTTGTGGATAATGTGGATAAATACTATAAAGTCTTTAAAATTGCTATATTATCTGTTACTATTAAGGTTAATAAGTTGAGGAAAAGAAAAAATTTAAAAAATAGTGCTTTTAATTTTCCACAGCATGAGTTAAAATAATTGTACAAATTGGTCAAAGTGGGGTGATGGGATTGAATTTTGATGATATTTGGGCTAAAGTTCTAGATATTATAAAGAAGGAACTACACCCAGTATCTTTTAGTACATGGTTTAACGAAACTAAATTACATGATATTAATGATAAAAAGATTATTCTACAAGTTCCTATGTCACTTCATAAGAAAATGCTTATGCAAAATTATTATGATTTAATTAGCGAATCGTTTTATAGTGTAATAGGTGAAGAAAAAGAAATTGAATGTTTATTACCTGATGAAATAAATGTTCCTGTAACAGCTTTAGTAAATGATGTAATTAATAATACTGATGTGGGAGAGGAACAAAATTCTTCTTATCATTTCGAAAGTAATTTAGATAAATCTTTAAATTTTGAAAATTTCGTTGTTGGTGATACCAATAAATTTGCTCGAACTGCAGCATTTGCTGTTGCGCAAAACCCAGGAGTTCAATATAATCCATTATTCATATATGGAAAGAGTGGGTTAGGTAAAACTCATTTAATGCATGCAATTGGTAATTACATAACAGAAAATAATCCTAAATTGAAAGTCTTATATACACGTAGTGATGATTTTAGAAAAGATTATGCTGGTATTTCTAATACTAATGGCAATTCATTTGATTATGCTAAAGAATTTAAGAATAAATATCGTAATGTAGATGTTTTGATTATTGATGATATTCA
>DEUO01000110.1:0-879 GCA_002362595.1 Caryophanales bacterium UBA3260 | reverse complement strand
TGTTTTGATTATTGATGATATTCAGTATCTTGTTGGTGCAGAAAAGACACAAGAAGAATTCTTTCATACATTTAATGAGTTACATAGTAATAATAAACAAATTATTATTAGTTCAGATAGATCTCCAGAAGATTTAAAGTTATTAGAAGAAAGACTTAGAAGTAGATTTACTTGGGGTTTGCCAGTTGATATTTATCCGCCTGATTTTGATTTAAGATGTCGAATTCTTAGAGATAAAATAAATAGGGGAACTACAATTGGAGATAAGATTACAGATGAAGCTATTGAATTTATTGCTAATAACTGCGATACAGATGTTAGAAGATTAGAGGGTGCTATTAATAGATTAGTAGCATATACAGCGATGATTGTACCTGATAAAATTGATTTAGAATTTGCTAATGAAGCTTTAAAAGATATTATTACGAAAAATCCTTATGTTTCTAACGATATTGCTAGTATTCAAAAAGCTGTTGCTGATTATTATAAGATAACTGTGGATGTACTAAAAGGTAAAAAGAGAAGTGCAAATATTGTTTATCCTAGAATGGTAGCTATGTATTTATGCCGAATGCTTACAGATCAATCCTTTCCTAGAATAGGGTTAGAATTTGGAGGAAGAGATCATTCAACTGTAATACATGCTGTTAATACTATTGAAGATGATTTGAAAGAAAATGGACAATTAAAAGAAATTATAAATGAAATAAAATCTAAATTATAATATTGTTTATAAAACTGTTATTAAATACGTGGTTATAAACAAGTAATAATATTTAAAAAAGTATTGTAGTAGTGGATAAAATTATAGTTATGCACATTATCAACTTTGTAATAATAATAAATTATATAAATAAATAATAAGAAAGAAGGAAAATT
>DEUO01000019.1 GCA_002362595.1 Caryophanales bacterium UBA3260 | reverse complement strand
TTTAATAAAATTAATATCTTTCATATAATTCTCCGTTCAATAATAGTTTTTACTAAAACGAAAAAATTATGTATAATAAAATAGAATAGATATTATAAAAAGAAGGGTATTAAAATGACTTGTAAAAATTGTGGATTTGAAAATGATATAAATAATAATTTCTGCATTCATTGTGGTAATAATTTAAAAATTAATCAATCAAATAGTTCATCACAAGATAATACATTACATACAACTGAAAAACTTTTATTGTGCTTTATAATCGCTCCTCTAGTTATACTTATATATGAGATAATATTTTCAGCTATAATTTCTAAATTATTTGATGAATCTACCAGTTTTAAATTAATAGTATTAGTAGGTCCTCCACTAAGTATTATATTAACTGTTATAACTTTTAAAAAATTATTATTTAGAACGAAAATAGTTAATCAAAATTAACCAAACAAATCAAAATAAAAACTAGCATAGACCTCAAAAATCTATGCTTTTTTACATTCCCATTCCATGATGTGATTTAGGTATATATCTAGGATTTACTTCTGTTTCATCAAAGAATATCTCTTCACTTACAAACTTACCATTTCTAGTATCAAATGCAAACTCATAAGTTAAAGTATTTTTATGTAATTTAACATTAGGACCAAGTTTTTCTTCCATAGGAACAAACCTTATATTACTAGGACTATGTTCTCTAATTTCTTGAAGTAATTCCTCCAAACCAGATAAATTTTTATAATCAACATTTCTAAATCCAGGGATAATCATATACTCTATAATTTTAACACTACCATCATTTATTCTTTGCATCATTTCGTGTAGAGTTGCTACTTTACTACTAGGAGCACCATGACCAACCAAACCTTTCTTATTAATTCGATCATAAAACAAAATACCATAACAAGTATCAAGTGCTTGAGTACCAACTATGGGTCTTTCTTGACTAGATTCCACTACACATCCCATTTCTGCTAAACTTGCTTCTCTTAACATAGCAAATTTTATCCTATTTAGCTTAGCACAAATTTCATCTATCTCCTTATATGGATTATCTTCTACTATATATTGAAGATATTCATTATTATCTTTAATCTTTATATCATTATTTAAAAATTCATCATTTAACATAATATCACCTATTATCTAAATTAATCATATCACATATAATCTATTTCAAAAGAAAAAGAATAACTATTTGTCATTCTTTTCACTTATTTCATTAATTACTTCTTCCATTAAGGGAACTATATAATATAAGAAATGTTCTTTTTGATTTAATAAAGTAAGAGCAATTACTATTTGATTATGAACATACTTAAGTCTAAACCTTGGATTTATACTATAAGCCTCAACAAAAAATTTATCTCCTTGAATCTTATTAGATACATCAACAGGTAACTCTATTTCTATTTCTCTGTCACTTTGACGTACATTAACAATATTTAATTTATCAGCCTGTTTTTCAAACCATTCTTCATACATATATATTTCAATCTGCTTACTTATCTTACCGAATCTATCTTCTAATTCATGCTTAATTTCTAATAATTTTTCATTACCATCTATTTCATTTATCTTTTTATGAATTTCAATTTTTATATCTTCATCAGAAACGTATTCGTCACTTATGTGAGTTTCTACCTCTATTAATGATTTATTAGACTGAGATTGTTCTGCATCATCTTCTACTTCTTCACCCTTCATCCGACGCATTTCTTCATCAATCATTTGCATATATAATTCTATACCAACAGTATCAACAAAACCAGCTTGTTCAGCTCCTAATAAATCTCCTGCACCACGAATAGATAAATCTCTCATAGCAATTCTATAGCCACTACCTAATTCAGTAAATTCTTTAATAGCTTGAAGTCTTTTAACTGCAACATCATTTAACATCTTTTGTTTATCATACATTAAATACGCATAAGCAATACGATTACTTCTGCCTACTCTTCCTCTAATTTGATATAACTGAGATAAACCAAAATTATCAGCATCATATATAATTAAAGTATTAGCATTGCTTATATCAATACCTGTTTCTATTATAGTCGTACATAACAATATATCAAATTCATAATTAACAAAAGATTCCATTACATCTTCCAGTTCTCTCTTACTCATCTGACCATGTGCTATTGTAATTCTAGCTTCAGGAACTAATTTATGTAACTGAGCCATTTTTGTTTCTATAGAAGCTACTTTATTATATAAAACAAATATCTGACCATTTCTTGATAATTCTTTATAAATAGCATCTTTAACAATTAAATCATTCTCTTGAATAACATAAGTTTGTACCGGATATCTATTAACTGGTGGTGTATCAATTATTGATAAATCTCTTAAACCAGATAAAGCCATTTTTAATGTACGAGGTATTGGTGTAGCTGATAAAGTAAGAACATTTACATCATTCTTATAACCTTTTATCTTCTCTTTATGTGTTACTCCAAATCTTTGCTCTTCATCAACAATAAGCAAACCTAATTTAGCAAATTTAACATCATCAGATAATAAACGATGTGTACCAAATACCAAATCTATTGTTCCTTTTTCTAACCCTTCTAATATTCTTTTAGTTTCTTTAGCACTTGTAAAACGATTTAATAAAGCTATTTCAATAGGATAACTACTAAATCTCTCTATAGCATTTTCATATTGTTGTTTTGACAAAATAGTTGTTGGACACAAATAAAATACTTGCTTATTATTAACAATTGTTTTAAACATTGCTCTAAAAGCAACTTCTGTTTTACCAAAACCAACATCTCCACATAATAATCTATCCATAGGTACTTCTGAAGATAAATCAGCATCAATATCCTTAATAGCTTTCAACTGATCATTAGTTTCTTTATAAATGAATTCGCCGCCAAAAACATCTTCCTCTGCATATGTTTTAAAAGGCGTTCCTTTAACACTACTGCGTGCCGCATAAAGCTTAATTAACTCTCCACTAATATCTTTAATCTTATTACGCATTTCGCGTTTTTTCTTAATCCAACTAGTACTATTAAGTTTATCTAACTTTGGTGTAGAACCTTCCTTACCAGCATATTTATATATTGTACTTATCTTTTCAACAGGAATATATATCTTATCATTACCTTGATAATTCAATTGAATATAATCCTTCTTTAAACCATTTTTAGTTAATGTAATTACACCATTATAAATACCTATCCCATGCATACTATGAACAATATAATCACCAATACTTAACTGACCAAAATCTTTAACTTTCTTACCTATTTTATAAGAATTATGATAATTAATAACAGCATTTTTAACCTTTTCAATATCTGATTCAGCAATTAATACATAATTATTAAAAACAAACCCTTTGTTCAACTTTCTATACCAAATATTTATTTCCCGCTCTAATAACTTATCATTTTTAACTATATGATATGAAGATAAAAAAGGTTCTAAACTTCTAAATTGATTCTCTTTTCTTAAGAAAATAACAACAGTTTTGCCTTCATTCAAAGCCTTATCACAATATTTCCCAAGTAACTCAAAATTGCTATTAAAATTCTCAATATCCTGTGATTTAAATCTAACTACCTTACCATAATCATTATCGCTTATATCATTCAAATACATTACATGATTATAACTAATCTCATCAAATTCATACATATATTTAACATCAGTATTAGCATTATTATACTCTAATATATCTTCTAATAACTTCCTATAAGCGATATCAATCTGATCTCTATTAATCATAATTATCAATGGATCATCTAAATAATCGCATAAAGAACTATTAGTATCACTAATAACCTCAACATATGGCTTAATCAATATTTCATCTACATTTTCTATAGATAATTGTGTTGATTCATCAAAATACCTTATTGAATCTACTTCATCTCCAAAAAATTCTATTCTAATTGGATGCTCAGTATCAATAACAAAAATATCTATAATAAATCCACGAACTGCATATTCACCAGTCGTTGTTACAACACTCTCTTTAACATAACCATATCTATCTAATAATTCTAAAATATCATCACGCTTAATATTATTTCCCAGTTTTAAATTGAACTCTAAATTACTAGAATTATTCTTATCCGGTAAATATTTTAAAAATCCCATTAAATTAGTAACTACTATATGTTTATTTCCTGTACGTATCTTTTCTATAGTTTCAAGTCTTTTTATTTTTAAATCAGGCGAAATAGCAACTGCTACACTCGTTAAAAAATCATCCATGGGAAATAATAAAACATCATCATAATAAGTACTTAAGCTATCATAATACACATTAGCTTCATACAAAGTATTAGTTAAAATAATAATATTTCCCGAATACTTTTTAACCATTTCTAACACGTAAAAAACGTTTAACTCTTTTGTTAAACCAGTAACAGTTAATCCATTTTCATATTTAAAAATATCACCAAAAATATCCATATAACCCCTACTTCTTAGTATTATAAATATTCATTGTTCTTTCTATACCGTTATTTATAAAACTCTCAATAATCTCATTAAATATCTTTTGATTACAATCTAAAACATCTTTTTCAGTCTTGCCAAAACTACCTAAAACATAATCCTTGGTATCAATACTTTTATTATTAGAAACTCCAACTTTCAGTCTTGAAAACTTCTGAGTTCCCAATCTATTAATAATAGATTTAATACCATTATGTCCTCCAGCACTACTATCTTTCTTTAATTTATAACTACCCAAAGGTAAATCTAAATCATCATGAATAATTAAAATATCATTTATATCTATATCATAATAATTAACAAATTTTACTACAGCATCTCCAGATAAATTCATAAAAGTTAAAGGCTTAACAAATAATACTTTATCTCCATTAAATCTACGTTCATAATATAATGCATTAAATTTTTCCTTCCAATCACTAGTATTTAAAAAGTTATCAAGAATAATAAAACCAACATTATGTCGAGTATTCTGATATTCTTTTCCTGGATTACCTAAACCTACTATTAATTTCATATTATTCACTCTTTTCAAATATACCTTGATATGATTTATGTTGCAAAATATCTACTGGAGGCATTACTTTCAAGCTACCTACTTTACCATTCTTAGTAGCTTTAATTAATACCATAATTGCTTCTTTTTTATAACTTGCATAAATAAATTGTATCTTTTTAACTTTAAAATTATATTTAGCTAAGCAATCGAGTATCTCTTCTAATCGATCACATCTATGTACAATATATAATGGAGCTTTCTCCTTTAAAATATACTTAGCAGAAGTCATTAAATCTTCTAAATTCATTTTTATTTCATGTCTAGCAATTGCTTTTTCCTGATCTTCATTAACTAAAGACGTTTTACTATTATACTTAAAATATGGTGGATTGCAAGTTACAGCATCAACGCTTTCAGGTAAAACAAATTCTAATACATCAGTTAAATTAGAATTAATAATTTCAATCTGCGACTCTAAATTATTATCTCTAACACTCAACTTCGCTAATTCATATATATTGGGTTGTATTTCAAAACCATATATTCTTGCTTTTGTTTTTGTAGACAAAATTAAAGGTACAGGAGCATTTCCCGTACAAAAATCTACAATCGTTCTAACATTATTTTTAATTTCAACAAACTCAGCTAATAAAATAGAATCTAAAGAAAACTTAAATTTATCATCATATTGATATATCTTTAATCCTTCATAATCGAATAAATCATTTACTACTCTTGCTGACATCTACTTCTATCTCCTTTATTATTCCATCACAATCTACTTTATATTTTCCATTTAAAATATCTACAGATATTACTTTGCCTTTTTCATTGCCAACTTTAACTGTTTGACCAACATTTGGCATTTTTTTACCGCATCTAACATATTCATCATCTTCATACGTTAAACAACACAATAACCTTCCACATTGACCATTAATCTTAGATGGATTTAAAGCTATATTCTGATTTTTAGCCATATTCATCGTAACTGAATCAATATGATTTAAAAATGATGAACAACATAACTTTCTTCCGCATTGACCAATACCAGAAATAGTACGCGCTTTATCTCTAGCTCCAATTTGACGTAATTCTATTCTAGTTTTATAAATACCAGCTAATCTTTTAGCTAATTCTCTAAAATCAACTCTTTCGTCTGCTATAAAATTAAATAATAACTGCTTTTTATCTAAAGTATAACTAGCATCTAAAAGATTCATTTGTAAATTTAATTCCTTAGAAATTTCACGCGCCTTTACAATTATCTTTTCTGTTAAGGCAAGATTCTTTAGATAATTATCATAATCTTCATCAGTTGCAATACGTAAAACTTTCTTCATATCCTCTAAAGCTATATTAACTTTTTTACTATCTTCTTTAGCAGTTACTTTTCCCAATTGAATTCCTTTTTCTGTTTCAACAACAACATACTTACCTACTTCAATTTCTAGATCTTCACCATTAAAATAATAAATTTTCCCTTCTGATTTTAAAATAATTCCATATACATTATTCATAATATTTTCTCACCTCTATTACAAATTTATCTAATATCAAACCAATATTACCATTACTCTTTATATATTTTAGAATCTCTTCAATTAAAACTAATATATTAATAATATTATTTGAATCAATTTCTAAAGCCATCTTTATTTTATCATTTCTATTAGAAATATAACAA
>DEUO01000063.1:2253-4983 GCA_002362595.1 Caryophanales bacterium UBA3260 | reverse complement strand
AGATGGAAGTAATTATTTTATTATTGAAGCTGATAATTATAATGGAAAGATTAATGTTAATATAGAATAGGAGTAATTGTGTGAAAGATAAATTATTAATTATAGTTGGTATAATAATATTTTTAGGTTTATGTATTGGAACGCTTATGTATATGGATAATAAAGAAGATATTTATTATACTGAAATAGATAATGATAAAATTAAGAGATTATCATTAAATGAAGATATGAAATATGAATATACTCTTCTTTGTTATGATGAGTCTGGAGATGAAAAAAGTTTAAGTTTTAAGACAAGTAGAGAATTAAGAAATAATGCTTTTTTAAAACTTGAAGTACATAGTTTAGGAGTACATAGTTGGGCAGAAGTAACATATGATGAGTTGCCAGATAAAGTAAAAGAAAAATATGAAAATAAGGAATAAATATGCAAAGCAAAATATCAGTAGATATTGTATATCTTTCTATTAATCTATTATTAATTATTATAGTAGGATATTATGCTTATTTAAAAGATAGACAATTTATTTTAAATGTACCAGAGATAGATAATTTAGAAAGTATTGAGATTATAAGCGATGAAAATGATATTTTTATTACTGATTACTTTAAGATAGAATGTATATTAAATGTTTTAGATAATAAAAAGACAAATAAAAAGAGTATAAAAGAAAAAGAGTATAATAAGTTATATAAAATTAGTTTTATATATAAAGATATTGGAGTATCTAGTATTTATTTATATAAGAAGAATAATAAGTATTATATTGAACAATTAAATAATGGAATATATGAGATAAATAATGATGAATATAATAAAATATTATCATATGAGAAATAGATTAGTATTAATTTACTAATCTTTTTGTTATAATCATGGGTAGTAGGTGTATTTTATGAATAGTGATTTATTTATTAGAAAAATTGAATTTAGAAGAGATAAAGTAGAAGATTTTACTATTTATCCATTTAATATTGAGTTAATAAAGAATTTTAAAGAATTAATTTTAGATTCACCTGTAACATTTTTTATTGGCGAGAATGGAATAGGTAAATCAACTTTTATTGAAGCGCTTGCTATTGCTTGTGGTTTAAATCCAGAAGGTGGTACGCAAAATTTTATGTTTAGTACAAGAGAGACACATTCTTGCTTACATGAATATATTGAAATTCCTACATTTCAAAAAAAATGTCAAACAAAGTTTTTCTTAAGAGCAGAAAGTTTTTATAATGTTGCATCAGAGATAGATAAATTAGGAGTAAGCGGCTATGGAAGAAATAGCTTACATTCTTGTTCACATGGAGAGTCCTTTTTACAACTAATTCAAAATAGATTTACGGAAAATGGTTTATATATTTTAGATGAACCAGAAGCGGCTTTATCACCAATAAGACAAATGACTTTATTATGTTTGATAGATGAATTAGTTCATCAAGGATCACAATTTATAATAGCTACTCATTCACCAATACTAATATCTTATATTAATGGAAAGATACTAGATTTAAATGATAATTTTAAAGAAATAAAATATGAAAATACAGAGATATATCAAGTATATAAAATGTATTTAGAAAATCCTTATGGAATGCAAGATAAATTGTTTAATGAATAAGGAGTAGATATAATGAATGAATTATTATTTTTTATTACTATATTAGTTAATTTTATAGGGGTATTAATTGTATATAAATTTTTTGATAAAACTGGATTATTTATATGGATAGCTATTTCTACTATTATAGCTAATATAGAAGTAACTAAGTGTATAGATTTATTTGGCTTATCTTTAACATTAGGTAATGTATCTTATAGTAGTACATTTTTAGTAACTGATATATTAAGTGAAATGTATGGTAGTAAAGAAGCAAGAAAGTCTGTTATTATTGGTTTTTTTGCAATGATTATCTTTACTTTAATTATGCAATTAGATTTAATGTTTATTCCTAATAGTGAAGATATAGTAAGTAGTGCTATGCAAACTATATTTAGTATTATGCCTAGAATATGTATAGCTAGTTTAATATCTTATTTAATAAGTAATATGTTAGATACTTATTTATATGAATTTATAAGAAATAAATTTCCTGATGATAAATTATTATGGTTAAGAAATAATGGATCAACTTTAATAAGTCAATTTATAGATAGTATAGTATTTACTACTATTTCATTTATAGGTATGTATAGTAATGAAGTACTTATAGAATTAATTATAACAACATATATAGTTAAAGCATTAATAGCTATTTTAGATACGCCTTTTTTGTATATGTCTAAAATAATATATAAATATTCTAAAAAAAGTTCTTGACTTTGACCTTAGGGGAAGGCTTATAAGTAAGATGAAAGGAGGAGTTTATGAATATTCATGAAGTAGAACATATTGTTGGGTTGTCAAAAAAGAGTATTAGATATTATGAAGAGAATGGATTATTAAGCCCTAAAAGAAATAAAGATAATGATTATAGAGTTTATAGTGACGAAGATTTAAAAATATTAAAGATAATCAAATTCTTAAGAGAATTAGGTGTTTCGATTAAAGAATTACAACTACTTAAGAAGGGAAATATTAGTTTACAAGAATGTATGTTAGATAGAATAAATAAAATAAATAGTGAAAGTGAAAAATATGAAAAAGTAAAGAATATATGTTTAAAGTTAGCTAACTCGAATGAAACATTTGACAATATTAAGATATCTAGAGAATTTGAAGAAATTAATATTTT
>DEUO01000063.1:1732-1980 GCA_002362595.1 Caryophanales bacterium UBA3260 | reverse complement strand
ATATTAAGACAAATAAAACAAAAAAAATTATAGGAGCTATTATTCCAACTATTATTTTTGGAATACTTATTATAATTATACCTGTAATAGTAACTTATATTCAATTTACACAAGTAGAAAAGATTCCTTGGATAGTATATATATTTGTATTATTATTCTTTTCTATACCAATAATAGGTTTAGTTTATAATTTAATTGTTAGAATAAGAGAGATAAATGGAGGAGAAGAAGATGAAGCTAGTAAATAT
>DEUO01000063.1:429-1462 GCA_002362595.1 Caryophanales bacterium UBA3260 | reverse complement strand
GAAGAAGATGAAGCTAGTAAATATTGATTATATACCTGGATATGAGATAACAGAAGCTCTAGGTTTAGTAAAAGGACAAATTGTACAATCTAAAAATATTGGACGTGATTTTATGGCAGGAATGAAAACAATAGTTGGTGGAGAAATTTCTGGATATACTGATATGTTGATGCAAGCACGTCAAATTGCTACTAAAAGAATGGTTGATGATGCTAATAATTTAGGCGCTGATGCTATAATAAATATTAGATATGGATCATCATCTGTTATGAATGGTGCAGCTGAAGTTATTGCTTATGGTACAGCTGTTAAAATTAAACAAATAGAAAAAAAATAATTCTATTTGTTTTTTATTTTTTGGCTCTTGTTTTATTGACGTGTAATTTAAAAATGTTATAATATTAATTGAAATCATTAGTATGAAGAAAGTATTCTTTACTAATGAGAATTAGAAAGAAGGTTTAGTTATGGAACTAAAAGGTTCAAAGACAGAACAAAATTTAATGGCTGCTTTTGCTGGTGAGTCTCAAGCAAGAAACAAATATACATATTTTGCTTCTAAAGCTAAGAAGGATGGATATGAGCAAATTGCTGCTATTTTTGAAGAAACTGCTAATAATGAAAAAGAACATGCTAAGATGTGGTTCAAAGAGTTAAATGGTGGAGATATTCCATCAACTCCTGAGAATTTACTTGCTGCTGCTGAAGGTGAAAACTATGAGTGGACTGATATGTATGATGAGTTTGCTAAAGTAGCTGAAGAAGAAGGATTTAAAGCAATAGCAGCGAAATTCCGTATGGTTGGTGAAATTGAACGTCATCATGAAGAAAGATATCGTGCACTTCTTAAAAATGTTGAAGATAAAGTAGTATTCTCAAAAGACGAAGATGCTATTTGGGTTTGCCGTAATTGTGGTCATGTTGTTGTTGGAAAACAAGCACCAGCAGTATGCCCTGTATGTGCTCATCCTCAAAGTTATTTTGAACTTAAGAGTGAAAATTACTAGGAAAAAGTATTCAATTGAATACTTTT
>DEUO01000063.1:0-151 GCA_002362595.1 Caryophanales bacterium UBA3260 | reverse complement strand
AAAGTATTCAATTGAATACTTTTTTTTATGGATGATAATATTGTATCTAAATATTTGCTATGGTATAATTAATGCTATAAGAATAGATTAGGAAATGATAGTTATGAAAGAGATAATTAATTTATTAAATAATAAAGTTTCTTTTATAATA
>DEUO01000148.1:13464-13724 GCA_002362595.1 Caryophanales bacterium UBA3260 | reverse complement strand
TAATTATGATTTTTATTTTGCAAAATCATTTATTTCTTTGATGTTTAATAGTCATTCCCCTCTAAAAATATTATATCATTTTTTTAGAGGAAATCCCTATCTTCTTTTGTATATTACTTGTATATTATGGATATAATTTTAGATTATTTTATATAACCTTTTGGGGCATATATAAATTTTGCTTAAAAAAAGCAAACCTTTTATTTAGGTTTGCTTAACATACTAATTGGTAGCGACGGGGAGATTCGAACTCTCGACCT
>DEUO01000148.1:0-13154 GCA_002362595.1 Caryophanales bacterium UBA3260 | reverse complement strand
GGTATGAACCGGATGCTCTAGCCAGCTGAGCTACATCGCCATAAAAGTAGGCATATTCAATATAACATAATGTTTAAGATTTGGCAAGTCTTTTTTATATTCCTACTCAATTTATTTATTCAAATACTGATTTTTTTAGTTTAGAATTGTTTATTTTGATAAATATAAAATATTTTATGTAACCAAAAGATACTAGTTTTAAAATATTTTTATTATTTGTATGCTTATAAGTTAATAAGATACGTTCTTCATTTGTTAAATCTGTATTAGGTTTAGAAAGTTCGCCATTAAATATTAGTTCACTTTCACCTTTTAAATAGCAATCATCAATGCAATCTGTAAGTGACCAATTATATCTTCTTATGATATTTTTAAATTCATATATTGATGATGATGGGATTGTTATTAATGGTGTTCTACTTTCTAATGCTTCAATTGATTTATCAACAAGTATTTTTCCTATTCTTTTATATCTATATTCTGGGCGAAAATATAATGTACATATTTTCTTTTCATTATCATTTTTTATATTTGATATTCCTACTATATTATTATGATCAACAACAATAATTGTATCTCTTGTTCCAAGATAAATACCAGGAACATGTTTATTTAAGAACCATGTTGTATATTCCGGGTATGATTTTTTAGCAGATACTGTTAGAAGAAGAATTTTATCAATTATTGGATTAATATCTATTCCGTCTTTAATTAATTGAGATAATTTAAAATATTGCATTTTATCTCTGATATTTTAATGCTCTATCTAGTTGCTCATTATATAAAGATAATGTTTCTTCGTTACGAAGAGATATTCCATAATAATTAATTAATTCTTGTAATGTTTTTTCGCCATCAATTACCGCTTTTATTAGTTTTAGAAGTGTTGATTCATCATCAATATAGAACGACGCTAAATGAATTGAGAATATATCATCAGTAATGTAAGTATAAGCATTATGTTCTTGATATGAAGAATATTGTTGATAGAATGGTTTTTCTGGAGAATTACATCTATTTATCTGACCACTTAGTGCTCTTATATCTAATAATTCTCTTGCTTGTGCTTGGTCATGAGAAGCTCTTATTTGTTCATGTCTTGGTATTAAAGTTTTATCTTTTAACAAGATACTTAATTCATAGCATACAATATATTCAATAAGGATAGGTAGTAATTCATTATAGTGAATATTAGTAAAGTGGTCATTAAAGTGTGGTCCTTTATATTTACTCATAAAGCCATGACCAAATTCATGACTAGTACTTACAACTTCCATTGTATATAATTGATTGCTTATATAGATATTTTTAGGCACCATACAATCATTTTGTGGTTCTTCTTCGATGATTGAATCGAAATAATCATCAATTTGAACTGTTTTTATTTTTCTTAAAAGTTCGTTTATTATTGGTTGATATGCTGGTCCTAATATTTTGTTAAGTAAAGAATATAGAGTATCTTTTAATTCTTTTTTAGACATGTAACTAAATTTAAATAGTTTTGGATCTGGTAAATTTAATTCTACTAATCTTTTTAGTATTCTTTCATAGTTTTTTTTAGCTCTACCATATGATAAATCAGTATATTCAGTATTGTATCCATATTTGTTTATATCGCAAAAGAAATCTGATACTGTTCTTTTGGCATTTAACATTTTTACATATTCGTCTGTTATTTGAAGCATATTTTCCCCTCCTGACTGTTATATATTACATTAATAAACTATTAAATTCAAGAAAAAAAGAGCTATTGCTCTATAATATTAAAGTAATAATGTCATGGATAGTTATGTATATCATTAAAATCATTAATAAGGCAAAGAATATTGTTGTTGTAATTCCTTCTACTTTTTCATTTACTTTCTTTTTAGTTATTAATTCGATTATTAAGAATAGAACATGGCCACCATCTAATGCTGGAATTGGTAAAATATTCATAATACCTAAATTAATACTTAGATATGCTATTAAAGCGAGAATATTTTCGATTCCGTTTTTACGTGTTTCACCAACAACTGTATATATTCCTACAGGTCCTGATAAGTTGTTAATTGATATACCACCTGTAAATAGTTCTGTTATTGTTAACCACATTTGTTCAAGTGTACTAGCAAATTTTTTGAAAGCATATTTGAACGCTGGAACAAAACCTTTTTCTATTTCACTTTTTATTTCAATACCGAATATTTTTGTTTCATTTCCTTTTTCGTCTTTTGTTATTTCTGGCTGAATTTTATATGATTCAGTATTACCATCTTCGTGTTTAACTTCTATTTCGTATATATTATCTTTAGATTTTACTAATAAAAGTAGTTGTGTTTTATCCCATGTAGATACTTTTTTACCATTAACAGCAGTTATTGTATCTCCAGCAACTATTCCTGCCTCTGCAACTGGTTTTCCTTCTGTTACATTGTGAATTACTGGTTTTAGTGATGGAGCACCCCAAATAAGAGCTATTGCAAATAAAATGATTATTGCTAATAAGAAGTTATTAAAGACTCCAGCACAAAGAATAATTAGTCTTTGATACCATGGGCGATTACATAAGAATTTTTCTTTTGCAACAGTATTAGTATCATCATCTTCATAAACTTCACCAGCCATTTGGACAAATCCACCTATTGGTAAGGCACGAATACAATAGTCTATTCCATCTTTTCCTTTAATACATTTTATTAAAGGTCCCATTCCAATGGAAAATTCATGAATATGAACGCCACTTTTCTTAGCTGTTATGAAATGTCCAAATTCGTGGACGAATATTAATATACCTAATATTATGATAAATAATATAATGTTTATAATTGTTCCCATTTTTTACCTCCCTATCTTTTATATTATTATTCTATTAAAGAATATTCATTATACTTATAATTATTATATACCCTAATATGACAAAAGTCATACTATCAAAACGATCTAGGATACCTCCATGACCAGGTATGATATTAGAAAAATCTTTAATTTCATTTTCTCTTTTTATTTTACTAAATAGTAAATCACCAAGTTGACCTAATACTGATAAAATTAAACTTATTATTATTAAAATTATTATATTTATTTCATTAGTTAGAACGTTATAGTAGTAGATTGATGAAACAATAGTAGCAATTAAAGAGCCAGCTATGCTTCCTTCTACAGATTTGTTTGGTGATACTGATGGAATAAGTTTGTGTTTTCCAATTAATAAACCAATAAGCATTGCAAATGTATCTGTTAATGTAGAAATTAATATTAGATATAATAATAACCATTTGTCACGAGTAAATATTAGTAAGATTAAATTGAAGAAAATACCGATAAAGATGGTATTACCAATAAGGTAAAAGGCATCTTTAGTTGTATATTCTTCTTTTTTATAGAAGATTGTAGGAATTAACAACAATAGAATAGTTAATCCTACCATTAAATATGATATTCCAGTATAAATATAAGATGCATTAATAGCTTGGAATGTCATTAATATAGTACATATAAATCCTAATGCTAATATTAATGGTGGAAATTTGGTATGTGATTTTTTTAAATCTATTATTTCTTTGTATGCTGATACAGATAAAAGTGCTACTCCAACACCACATAATATAGAAGCAAATTTAATTGGTAGAAGGTATAAAGCTATTGCTATAACAATCATTATTATAGCAGAAGTTACCTTTTTTTTTGTCATTTTTTGTTACCTCCAAATCTTCTTTCGCGAGTGTTATATTCATCTATAGCACGTTCGAATTCTTCGGCATCGAAATCAGGAAAGTATACTTTTGGAAAGTACATTTCTGAATAACTTAATTCATATATCATAAAGTTACTTATTCTTTCTTCGCCACTTGTTCTTATTAGGAAGTCAATTGGTGGTAATTCATTGTACATATATTTATAAAAATATTTGTTATCAACAACATCAAGATTTACTTTACCATCTTTAACGTCTTGGGCTAGTCTTTTAGCTCCATCGACAATTTCTTGTTGGCCACCATAGTTTAGACATATGTTAAATGTTCCAAGTGTATTATTTTTTGTTTTTTCTGTGATGTAATCCATTGCTTCTAGAACATCTGCTCTTAGGTTTTCACGACGTCCTGAGAATATTATTTTTATATTTTCTTCATGTATTTTATCGCATTCTTTTTTAAACATATCAACGAATAAATCCATTAGATATTTTACTTCTTCTTCACTTCTTTTAAAGTTTTCAGTAGAGAAAGCAAATACGCTAAGGTATTTTACTCCTTTATTTATAATATATGGAGCTAGATTACGGATATTCTCAAAGCCTTTTTGATGACCTTTTAATTGAGGTAATCCTTTTTCTTTTGCCCATCTTCTATTTCCATCTAAAATAATTGCGACGTGTTCTGGATAATATTTTTCCATTTGCATCAATCCTTCTTTATAAATTATACTATTTTAGGGTAATAATGGCAAGATACAAACTATTAAGAATAATTAAAGATTATTTTTTTATATATTTTACTGGATATATTTATATCGATTAATAGGTATTGGTATGTAAAAATGTGTAAAACCAAGAAAAAAGACATACTTAGAGCATGCCTTTATTTCATTAGATTAATATCGAAGTCGTATGTTACGGAGTACGATATACTTGCGTCTCTAGCACAGTCATCATGTGGCGAGTAAGTATGGAATTTTATTCTGACGACTTTGTCACCTGTCTGATTCTGAATATTTAATTTAATATTATCACTAACATGTCTGTTAGATAACATATTTCCTGGCCAATAATATAGTTGAACTGTTCTGCCTGACGCCGTTTCACCTATAGCTTCCATCCAGTCAGTTCCTGCGCCATTACTATGTCCACTTTGGAATTTAACAACAAATTCGAATTCACTTATATAACATCCTTCTAAGATTTCTAGCCATCCACTATCATAATCTGTATTTGTGTATCTTCCTGTATTAGTGATTTTTCCACCTTCACCATATACGTTTATTATTTGAATAGTTTCCGCTTTTGCTCCAGCTCGATCTGTAGCAGTAATTTTTATTGTTCCTGCTCCCATTTTATAAACACGTATTGTATAAACGAAGCTATTATTTATTCTTTGTGTTGAGATTATAGAAGCATTACGAAGCATGTTTTGATTACCCATTTGAATTGAAACTTGCGGCGTTCCATCTTCATAATCGCTTGCAGGGATAGTAAGTGTAAATGTTTCATAACCATTTCTATATAAACCATTAGTAGTTGAATTATTGTTATGATATCTTACAGTTACATTATTTATAGTTGGTGGTGAATTATACCAATGAGCGTAAACAGCAATATTTGACTCAGATTTATGAACTGTACTTGAAGTTATTTGTGAACCGCCACTTGGGCTAGTATACCAGCCTTGAAAACGATATCCTGTTCTTGAGGTTGTTGCTAAAGTGCCATATGGTTGATCATAAGTTACTGTTTGACTGTTTATGGTATTACCATTTTTTACTGGTTGTGAACCACCATTACGATAATATGTTAGAGTATATTGTTTAGCTCGCCAATTAGCTGTTAAATCTGTATTATAAAGTCCCATTTGAAAGACTGTACCATTTAGTGTACTATTATTATTTGTTTTACTCCATCCAGTAAATGTATAACCTGTTCTTGATGGTTGACTTATATTATGTGTTTGTTCATAGTATAAAGGAATTGTCGATATAGATGACCTTCCATTCCATGTTCCACCATTTGGATTTACAGTTAAATTTCTTAAGTATCGATTGTAGTTGTAATTTATAATATTTTTAACTGGCGGGTCAGTATCATCTTGAATTGTAAGTTGTTGCTTTGAAGGAGTTATAAAACCAGTATAATTCTTGGTATTAGGATTTATTATTGTACCATAATCTCTGCTACCATTTTCTGTATCATTAGGGACAATATTAAAGGCTGAACCATCTCTACTTTGCTGGCGGTGATAAACTATGTATTTATATTGATTTACTACCCATGTAGCTTTTAATTCTACATCTCCAGTATAATCCATAAAGAATTTGTCGCCATTTAAGGTACCATTTGAAACTTCCCATCCTGTGAATGTATAACCTGTTCTTTGAGGTTTCTCAATAGTAGTTGTTGAGTCATATTCAATAGTTTTTACTGTTTTTGAAGTTCTTCCTTCAAATGTTCCACCAGCAGGATCTATAGTTAGCTTATATTTGTTAGCATTATAAATAGCTTTCAGTTCGGAATTTTCAATACCCATAGTAAATATTTTATCTTTTATTGAACTATCTGAACCAGTTACTTGCCAGTTATTAAATGTATAGCCAATACGGACTGGGTCTTCTATTTCTTTTGTAGAAGCAAATTCCATATTAAAGGATTGATTTCCAATGGATTCATTCCATATTCCACCATTTGGATCAACAGTTAATTCACTTATTATAATATTCCAGTTAGCATATAAAATGTAATCAACAGTTGAATCAACAATAGTTTGTTCATTTACTGTTTCACCATCTTTGTTAGTCCAACTATCGAAGTTATATCCTTTCTTTGTAGGATTCATTAATTCTCCAACAGGGTCTTTATATATGACGTATTTTTCGCCTAGTTTTTCATCTCCATCCATATATATTAATTTAGTTAAACGTTCTATTTTAGTTTTACATGTCATAGGAGATGATTTAATGTTTTTCTTATAATCGCCTTTTACTTTTAAATCTATTGCAAACATTTTAACTTCTTGGATTTCATAATTTTCTTCTGATTCATTATTACTATAATATGTTATTTTATTAGTTGTAATTGATGTAACTGATAGACTTTGGTTGTTTTTTAAAGATATAAAAAGAGACAATAATAGTATAATGATTATTAATAATTTATTTTTATTATTCATTATTTTGCCTCCTTTGTTTGTATTATTTAATTGCTATAGAAAACGACTTTTTTTATTAGCTATATATAG
This sequence comes from Caryophanales bacterium UBA3260, assembly GCA_002362595.1. Next base: position 6,228 of record DEUO01000148.1, on the reverse strand, counting down.
TGAATACGCTGTAATAATAAGTATTAAAACGATAATACCGATATTAAGAAATTTACCTGTATTTGGTGCTTGCTTTGTTGTTACTTCTGTTGCTTTTGAACACATAATACGATTTTCTACTGATGCAGTATAGTAATACGTTGTATTTTCTTTTAAATTGTTATCTACAAGTTTACCATTTTGGCAACTTACATTACCTATAAGCTCATATTCATTATTATCATTTAAACGATATATACTGCAGTTTTTATCGTTATATGCTCCTGAATAGACTTGTATGGTTGCAGATGTAACATCTGCTTCAATATTAGTTATTTCCACTTCATTTGATGGTGGTAATTCGTCTGTTATTTTGTTTATATCAATAGTATAAGTTAATGGGACATATGATTCATATTCGTATGTAGTTTCACCATCTTTTACTTCATATTTAACTTTTTTAGTGGATGCTATTATTCCATCGTCTTCTAATGTTCCGTTTATATTTATCTGATTCATCCAGTCAACTAAGATGTCTTTATCATATTTTCTTGCTCCACCAATGGAATATATTAATTCATTTAGAATAATAGTGGCTACTCTCGAATCTAGTGATTCGGGAGTATTAGTATTTGTATAACTTATTTTATTATCTTGTATATTTAAAACGATATCTTTTTCTATATTTTGAGTTTTTTTATCATTTAAAGTTACTTTTATATTTATTTTATCTTCTGTAGATGTTATATCGTATTTAAAACTATCAATATCATATTCATTGTCATTTCCGTTAAGTATTTTACCAAATATTTTAAAATATTCTTGAGTATCTAAAATATTATTATCTTTCATAAATGTTATAACATCTTCAACACTTATTTCACTCGCTGAAACTATATCAGTAAAAAAAATAAAGAAAATAAACAATGTAAAGAAAAATTTAATTACTTTTTTCATCATTTATCTTATACCTCTTATATATTTTAATTATTCTTTATTCTATATATCATTATAATGATATCACATTTATTTTTTATATTCAATAAAATAGGAATTTCAAGGCATAAAAAAATATAACTTAAAGTTATATTTTAAAATGAATCAATATTTATTTTTATTCTATTTAATCCTAAGATATAAGCTTGTGCTTGTACCAAAGTTCTAATAGCATTAGCCATTTTACCATTACGACCAATTACAGTTCCCATATCACTTTCATGAACGATAATTTCTAAGATAGTAGAATCTTCTTCACCGCCAAATTGTGATACACTAACCATATCTGGTTCTTTAACGATACTTTTAACTAAAAATTCTGTAAATTCTTTTAATTCCATAACTATTTACCTTCTTTTTTAGATTCTGCGTATTTAGTCATGATTCCTTTTTTGCTTAGTAAATTTTTTACTGTATCAGTTGGTTGTGCACCATTTTTTAACCAGTATAGAGCTTTTTCTTCATCAATTTTAACTTCGTATTCAGATGGGATTGGATTATAAGTACCAATAGTTTCGATAAATTTTCCATCTCTTGGACTACGAGAGTCTGATGCTACAATTCTATAGAAAGGTCTTTGTTTAGCTCCGCCTCTTTTTAATCTTAATTTAACTGCCATATTATTTCCCTCCTTTATAAGCTCTATTAATATAACAAATATTTTTAGTACTGTCAACCATTTTAGGTTTACACCTTTGTTTTTTATTTAATTAAAAAGACAGATATGCTTAATTATCTGTACTTTTTGTTTCTTGTTCTTTTATATATTCTTCATTTATGTTTTCTTTTTCTGAATCTTTGATATCTATTATTTCATCCCAAGGTAGTTCATCTTCTTCGATAGCAATTTTTACTTTGCTTTCGCCGACTATTTCAACACCTAGTTCTTTTTCAATTTTTAGATGTACTTCATTTCCTTTTATTTTTACATCTTGGACTGTTGGTTGTTTTAAGCTTCTAACTATTATTTCATTTTCATTACTTAAAGAATTGTAATCTTTTACACGTAAATTCATTATTTCAGTATATGGAAAATTTTTGGTAGTTACTGCGGTTTTAGAATCTTTATCGTATGAATACCATACATTTACATCAAATGTACCTGAAACAGTAACTTCGTTATTATTGCTTTGTCCGTTAAATTTATGGTTAATTACCCAACAACCTAGAACGGTATCAGGATTGTTTTCAGGAGAAACAACTAGTTCTTGACTGAATGTTTTTCTTCCTTTCCCTATAATTGTTTTTGTTACAATTTCTTTATAATTAGACATTGTTATTCACCTCTATTTTAATGTATGCTTAGAAGTGAAAAATATTGCTAATTGCTTATATTATTTTCTTTTAAATATTCTTTTATTTTACGACGAGCACGTAATGTTTGAGCATATTCTAACCATGATGAGGTAGGATGAGAGTTTTCATTTTGAATCAACAGGATACGATCTTTATTATTCAATCGATGATTTAATTTTACTTCTTTACCATTTATATAAGCTTTATATAAATGATTACCTAGATCAGTATGTATTTTATAAGCAAAATCGATAATTGTTGAGCCATGTGGTAATTCGAAGATATCACCTTTTAAAGTATAAACATAGATGTTATTGGAGAAGATTTCTTCTTTTACTCGATCGATAAATAAAGAATCACTATCTATATCAGCATTTAATTCTTGAATAGCATTAAAGAATTGATAGTTAACTTTTAGTTCCATTTGCATTTTAGATGCGCCCTGTTCTTTTAAAATATCCCAATATGCGGCAAGTCCTATTGTATTTATTAAATCCATTGTTTTTGTTTTTATTTGAAATTGTAGTAAATGATTATCCGGTCCAAATACAGTTGTATGTAAAGAACGATACATATTTGTTTTAGGACAAGCAATATAGTCTTTAAACTTATTATTCATAGGAGTATATAAGCGATGAATTAAGCCTAGAACGCGATAAGGGTCTTCATCATCTTCTAGAATAATTTTAAAGTTCACTAAATCGTGTAAGTCATTTAAGCGATAACCTAAATTTAATTTGCGATATAAATGATAAATATTTAGTATTTTTATACGATATGTAAATTTTATATTATTTTTTTCTAGTAAATCTTTTACTTCTTTGCTTGATATTTCGCTACATTTTTCATAGTCTCTTTCAATATCAATATATTTTTTTATAATTGTTTCATATGCTTCAGGATCTAAATAAGATAAACATAAGTCTTCTAGCTCACATTTTGTTTTGAAAGCTCCTATTAGGTAAGCTAAAGGAGCAAATATTTTTAGAGTTTCTTCTGCATTGCGTATTTGTTTTTCTGGAGACTTATATTCTAATGTATGCATATTATGTAATCTGTCACATAATTTAATAATAATTATTCTAACGTCATCGTTTAAACTGTTTATAAGACGACGGATATTAGCATTTGTTGCATCATCTTTACTAGTAAAGTGAAGATTACTGATTTTTGTTACTCCATCTACGAGAAAAGCTACTTCTGATCCAAAATGTTTTTCAATATCTTCAAGACTATATTCTGTATCTTCAACAACATCATGCAAAAGACCAGCACATAGTGTTGCCCCATCTGCTTTAAAACGTGTTAAGTTATAACAAACGTTTAAGGGATGAATTATGTAAGGTTCTCCACTTTCTCTCTTTTGATTCTTATGAGCTTTTTTGGCCATTTCATAGGCTTTCATTACTCTATCTATTTCATCTGGATTATAACTTTTTATTGCTTCTATTAATTCTTCTACTTTCATACAGCTCACCTCTTTGAATTATGTAATAATAATAACACAATATTTATTATTATACTATTAATAATAAAAAAAAGAATTGTTGCCAATTCTTTTAATATTCTGGTTCATTGCTTGATTTTTTCTTTTTATTAGACATTATGGTAATTATAAGAATAATTAAGATAAATGCACCTATTATACCATAGATTATGTTTTTATTCTTTTTTAGCCATTTTTCTATTGGGCCATCTTCTTTTATAAGACTTACTGTTGTGACTATGTAATTCTTATCACCATTAGTAGTAAATTTTATATAACCATTTTCTACTGTTAAACCATCTGTTAGTAATCTATATTGGTTTTCTTCATTATATGTATAGATTTTTACGTTAGTATTATCTAGATAGTTTTCACCAACATTTAAAAGTATTTCGAGTCCTTCTGGTAGAGATGTTTCATAATTATTAGGACTTTTTTCTTTAAATGAAGCATCTATTTCTTTATCTATTTTATTACTTGGAATTATTACTTGATATAAAATACCATTATAAATGTTTGTTATATTGTAATATAATTTGTTTTTATTTTTTTGTAATGTTTTTAGTATATCATAAGGAATCTGGCTTTTTTCTATATCATTTGTTGTAAAAAATAGGTCATTTTCTTCGGGAATTTGTTCTAATGAATTTATAGCTATTGTATTTGATGGAATTTTGTAGACTACTAGATTATAAATTGTTGAATCTTCTGGTACTTCTGGTCTTTCTTCTGTAATGTTTTTTGTTTCTGTTACTTTAATAGTTATTAGGTTAATACCAGGATGTAAATTTTCGTTACCTTCGAATGTTATTTTAGCTGTTTCACTTTCTGCAACAGCATTTATTTCTACGCTATCGGCATCTGATGTAATACCGTAAAACCAACGATTTCTATTGTCAGACAAGTCTAGACTTGTATTATTTACTTTAATGTTACGTAGTTTATTACTTTCATCTACTTTAGCAAATTCTTCTGTAGAACGATTAACAATTACAGCATATTCACCTTTTTTACCATTAGAACTTTCAATACTTAGAATAAATTTGTTACTACCAATATTTAATGATTTTCTTCCTGTACCGATTAAAGTTGCGTTAGGGTCAGTTGTTCTAGCACTTAATAATATATTATCTGTACTACGACTTACTGTTGTTTCATAAGTATATTTACCTGACTCAATAGGAATTATTTGATCCCCAATAGTTAAGCTTCTTAATGTTGTATCGCCAGTTCTGTTATCTACTCTAACAACATTTATATTATAAGTATTAGTTGTTCCATCTTGAGCTTTAACATCTATATGTATTTTATTTTCTCCATAATTAAGTTCTCTTCTTCCTGCACCAGTTATAGTTTGATTAGGGTCTCCTTTTTGAGCGATAACATTTACTACATTAGTAGTTGGTGGAACAGATAAAGAATAATCTTTATTAGCTTTATTAAATGTTGGTTTTATTTCAAAGCCTTCTATGTATAGACCACTTAGTAAGACGGAAGTACTTGGTTCTTTTGCATCGATATAAACACCTGCAAAAGATTGACCTATTACATTACCATCTGTGTAGTGGGAGTCACCATTTCTTTTTACGTCTATTTGACTTAGACCTGACTTTTTAACGTTAAATTTTAGCTGAAGAGCGGCGCCATTTTTCCAGTCTATTCCGGCGTCTTTATCAATATAAATTGTTCCGTTTCCGTCATCACTATAAGAACCACTACTTTGTATCCAAAATATTTGTTCAAAAGAGAAATATTTTGGGTCATAGGTAATTATAGAGTGAAAGTCACGATAACTTGTATTGTCGCCATATAATAAGTCTAATTGAATATATATGCTTGAACCGACTATAGGATGTTGTGTAGATGTACCAAGTTCAGTACCAGCGTGAACAAGTATAGGATATATAATAATTAAACATATTATTGTATAAATTATTTTTTTTATTCTTTCCATACAAAAACTCCTTAGTTTATTCTAATATATTTAAATTATATAGTATATTTAAAAATTATTCAATTATGATATTTACCTTTAGTTTATTTTTTGATAACATAAGTCTAGGTGATTATAAATGAATGGTTGTATATTTTGTAAAATATTAAAAGGAGAAATTCCTTCAAAGAAGATATATGAAGATGATAAAGTTATAGCTATACTAGATGTTAATCCAGTTGTTGATGGTCATACTTTGATTATTCCTAAAACTCATATAACTGATTTTAAAGAAATGCCTGATGATTTAATTGCACATGTTTATCATGTTGCTAATAAGTTAACTGATTTATTAATGGATAAATTAGACGCTAAAGGTATTACATTAGGTGTAAATTACGGAGAAACTCAAATGGTAAAGCATTTCCATATGCATTTACTTCCTAATTATACTATTAAAAAAGCAGAAAAGACTGTTGATGAAGTTTATGAAATGTTAAAATAGAAGATATAAAATGAAGTGAACCCCAAATAGTTC